>JAOZLU010000213.1 GCA_029934695.1 Desulfobacterales bacterium
TTTGATAAGGAAATACCTTTATGAAACAACCTGTATTTGAAACAGATTTTCCAGAATTGAATCTCATGAAAAGAGGCAAGGTAAGGGATATCTACGATCTGGGGGATGCCCTTTTGATGGTTGCCACAGACAGAATTTCAGCATTTGATGTTGTTATGCCGGACCCTATTCCTGAAAAAGGAAAAGTCCTGACACAGATTTCCCTGTTCTGGTTTGAGATGATGAAGCCGCTGGTGGGAAACCATCTGATTTCCGCCAATGCAGATGAATACCCGTCCGTCTGCAAACCTTATACGGATGTCCTTCGCGATCGGAGTATGCTGGTCAGAAAAACAACGCCGCTTCCGATTGAATGTGTTGTCAGAGGCTATATATCAGGCTCCGGGTGGAAATCTTATCAGGAATCCGGGAGTGTCTGCGGCATAAAATTACCCGGGGGTCTGAAAGAATCTGACAAGCTTCCTGAACCCCTTTTTACTCCCTCGACAAAGGAGGAAATCGGTTTTCATGATATCAACATTGATTTTGAGGAGACGGTCATAAGAATCGGCAGACCTCTTGCAGACAAAGTGAAATCACTGAGTCTTGAGCTATATATAAAAGGTAAGGAACTGGCCGACAGGCAGGGAATCATCATTGCAGACACAAAATTTGAATTCGGCCGCGTCGGAGATGAAGTTATCCTTATTGACGAGGTGCTGACACCGGATTCTTCGAGATTCTGGCCCAAAGCGTTTTATGACCCGGGGGGACCGCAGAAAAGTTTTGACAAGCAATATGTCAGGGACTATCTGCTTTCCACAGACTGGAACAAAGAACCTCCGGGACCGTCCCTGCCGGAAGAGGTGATCAGAAATACACACGAAAAATATCTGGAAGCTTTACTTATGATAACTGATAATTCACAATTCACAATTCATAACTATGTCTGATTATCCAATTCCAAATCCACGATTCCGAATTGATACAGTCAAACTCTCCTGTATCAATTCAGAAGATCATACCTGCCGCATCTCAACCGATACACGCCTCGGTTCGCTTACCCGTTCAATCAGAAATGTGGGGCTGATACAGCCCCCATTATTAATACAATCAGAACCTGATACTCCGCATCCGGAATTTTTTACAATTGTCTGCGGTTTCCGTCGTATTGCCGCATGCCGGGATATCGGGGTCTCTGATGTTGAAGCAAGGATTCTGGAGCCCGACACAACAGCATTGGATTGTATAAAGTTTGCAATTACAGATAACGCCCTCCAAAGACCCTTGAATCTCATTGAAATGTCCAGAGCTTTTTACAGGCTTTCCGAATTTTTCAAAGATGATCCTGCCCTGGGCAGGGCCGCTGCTGCCCTCGGGTTGCCGGAAAATCTGTCAGTTGTCAAAAAAATAAAAAAACTCTGCATTATGTCGCAGCCGATTCAAAACGGTATTCTCTCCAATACCATTTCACTGCCTGTGGCTCTGGAACTGGGCAGACTTGAGCAGCCCGATGCAGGAATTGAATTTGCAAGGCTGTTTGAAAATCTTAAACTGAGCCTGAACAAGCAAAGGGAAATCATCACCCTGATCAAAGAAATTGCCCTTAGCGAGGATATATCCGTTCTGCAGGTATTCCGGGAAACTCCCTTTCAGGACATTCTGAGCAGCGAAGAGTCTGACCGGAATCAGAAAACCAGGGCCCTGAGATTTTATTTGAGACAGCGGCGCTTTCCTGCCATAACTTATGCTGAACAGGCTTATGAAAAGCACATAAAAGCACTTGGTCTCGGGAACAGCGCAAAACTGATCCCGCCCAACAATTTTGAAGGCACTGTCTATTCCCTGAATTTGCGCTTTCAGAATTTGGAGGAACTGAAAGGCCAGCGTACGACACTTGATAAAATGATCCGCAATCCCTTTCTGGAAAAAATATTGATTAGGCAAGTATTTGATTAGTCTTTAAAATTTCCGAATTCCTGCTTTTCTGATTCCCTAAATTTTCATCAGCTCTCATTTTTTTCTTGACTAAACACAGAATAAATTTTATATGACTTTTAACAAATAAATACGATTCAGTTATTTGCCTTTGAAATAAAGAGTGAGGTGGGAACTTGTAAATCCTTCGATGGTCAGACATTTCACGAAATGGATGATTACAATCTTCAATTCATCTGAATCCTGCCCATACCTGACGGCTGGGATTTGGCGGTTTTCTGGGAGAATTTTTACAGATCATGGGAATACAGGAAAGGAAAAGACGGGAAAAAGAAAGAAGACGGCAACAGATCATGGTCGCCGCGAAAAGAGTGTTTTCTGTGAGAGGCTTCAGCAAGACAACCATGGAGGATATTGCCAAGGAAGCTGAACTCAGCCCCGGGACCCTTTACCTTTATTTTAAGAACAAAGACGAGCTGTTTTCATCCCTTTCCATCAGAATCCTCCAATACCTGAACCTCAGATTGGAACATGTCGTAAATAATAAAAAGGATATGTGCCCCGGACAAAAAGTTGATGCGCTGAAAGATGTCATGTATGATGTTTACGAGTTTGATCCGCTGATACTTATCAACATGTTCCACCTTCAATCCAGTGACACCCTTAAAAATTTGTCCCCCCAACTGCTTGCCAATCTTAAAGAATTATCCCGCAACTCCCTCGGCCTGATGGCCAAAATATTTGAAGAAGGCGTAAAAAAGAAAAAATTCATAGACAGGCATCCTATGGCCTTTGCAGATATCGTATGGGCCATATTTTCCGGGGTCGTGCTTTGGGAAGAAAGCAAACGGATCATTAATGACGACAAGAATTATTTGAAGGATACGCTTGAAACCGCATTTGAGATATTTGCACGGGGGATAAAAAAATGAGCAAACCCAGTGTCCTGCATCTGATGCGATGTCCTGAATGGCTGAATATTCAAACGCCTAATACTTGAGCACTTAGCATATTAACTTTACACCTAAAAAAATTAAGGAGGAAAGCAAAGCATGGCAGAAAAAGAAGTTGTAGAAACATCTGAGGCGCAGATTGCTGTTCACTGGGGAGAAGAAGAGTATTTCCATCCCTCTCCTGAGTTTATCGCCCAGGCAAACATGGCGGATCCGACCATCTATGACCGCTTCAGTCTGGATAACTTTCCCAATTGCTTCAAGGAATATGCGGATCTTCTGGACTGGTACGAGTACTGGCATACCACGCTGGACACCAGCGACGCGCCCTGCTGGAAATGGTTTGTCGGCGGCAAGATCAATGCCAGTTACAACTGTGTTGACAGGCACCTTGCCCAGCACAAGAACAAAACAGCCCTCCACTTTGTCCCGGAACTTGAGGAAGAAAAAATCGAGCATATCACCTATCAGGAACTTTATGTGAGGGTGAACGAGATGGCCTCGGTTCTTCGGGATTTTTGCGGTCTGAAGGCAGGAGACCGGGTCACGCTGCATCTGCCCATGACCCCGGAACTGCCCATCACCATGCTGGCCTGCGCCCGGCTGGGAGTCATTCATTCCCAGGTGTTCGGAGGTTTCAGCGGCAAAGCCTGCGCTGACAGAATTGTGGATTCCGGAAGCAATGTGCTGATCACAATGGATGCATACTACCGGGGCGGAAAACTCATTGACCACAAGGAAAAGGCGGACACAGCATATAATGAAGCCAAAAAAGAGGGGCAGACGGCTGACAAAGTTCTGGTGTGGCAGCGTTACCCGGGGAAAGTCTCAGCCGCGACCCCCATGGTCGAGGGCCGGGATTATTTTGTGAATGATTTGCTGAAAGACCATTATGGGAAAAGAATTGATCCGGTTCCCATGCCGGCCGAAGCACCCCTCTTTCTCATGTACACCAGCGGCACCACCGGAAAACCCAAAGGGTGTCAGCACAGCACCGGCGGCTTTCTTTCTTACGTCGCGGGAACCTCCAAATATGTTCAGGATATTCATCCCGAGGATGTCTATTGGTGCATGGCGGATATCGGATGGATCACCGGTCATTCGTACATTGTCTATGGGCCGCTGTCTCTGGCCGCGTCCACAGTCATTTATGAAGGGATTCCCACTTACCCGGATGCCGGCAGATGCTGGCGGATTGCCCAGGACCTTGATGTCAATATCTTCCACACTGCGCCCACCGCGATCCGCGCACTCAGGAAGGTCGGCCCTGATGAGCCGGCAAAGTACAATTATCACTTCAAGCACATGACCACCGTGGGCGAGCCTATTGAGCCTGAAGTGTGGAAATGGTACCACAAAGAGGTTGGAAAAGGCGAGGCCATCATCGTGGACACATGGTGGCAGACAGAAACCGGAGGCTTCCTCTGCAGCACCCTCCCGGCACTCAAAGCCATGAAACCGGGCAGTGCAGGTCCGGGGATGCCAGGTATTCATCCGGTTATTTATGATGAGGATGGAAACGATATTCCCGCGGGCGCGGGCCAGGCAGGAAATATCTGCATACAAAATCCGTGGCCGGGCGGTTTCCAGACGATATGGGGAGACCGTGACCGGTTTGTCTCAACCTACTATGAACGGTACTGCAGGGATAAGAACAGCAAAGACTGGAGGGACTGGCCTTATCTTACCGGCGACGCTGCCACCCAGTCCGAGGACGGATACTACCGTATTCTGGGCCGGATTGACGATGTGATCAATGTTTCGGGTCACCGTCTGGGAACCAAAGAAATTGAGTCTGCCGCGCTGGTTGCTCCGGAGGTGGCGGAAGCGGCTGTTGTTCCTGTGGCGCATGATGTCAAAGGAAAGGAACCGGATCTGTATGTTTCCCTGAAACCGGGAATCGAGGCCACTGATGAACTGGCTGCCAAAATTTCAAAGACGATTGTGACTGAAATCGGAGCCATCGCAAGACCGAGAAAGGTCTGGATTGTGGCTGATATGCCAAAGACCCGTTCCGGCAAGATTATGCGCAGGGTACTCGGTGCCATCTCGAACAAAGGGAATGTGGGCGACACAATGACGCTGGCAAATCCTGACATTGTTGAAGAAATTACGAAGATGGTTCAGGGCTAAACGCATAAGCAAACGCAAACTGGCCTTCGGATTTGCGTTTCCTTATGCTCATCAGATCAGGGAGGGAGGTGATAAAAGTAAAAGGCGCAATGCCATGAGGAAGACAATCATAAAACCGCTTCACGATACAGATATGCTTTTATTGAGGTCGTGAAAAAAGAAATATTTGAAACTTGAAACGCAAAGTTGAAAGTTGAAACTCATTTACACAGGAGAGAAAGAGATGGAAACGTCAACCACTTGGGTTTATGTTTTTCTTGCACTTTATATCGTTTATTGTTTTTACTGGGGGCTGAAAGGGTATTTTACTGAAAAAACCTCTGCCGGATATGCCATTGCAGGCAGGTCTATTCCTTTTTTCGCTTTTCTGCTTGCTGCGACTGCCGCATCCTTCAGCGGATGGACTTTTATCGGCCATCCGGGACTGATCTGGAGGGACGGACTGGCCTACGCGTTTGCTTCATTCTACGTTCTTACGATCCCTATCACCGGGACGTTTTTTTCCAAGAGAACATGGCTTTTGGGCAAACGGTACGGATTTATCACACCCGGGGACATGTATGCCTACTATTATAATAATGAGGTGATTCGCTGGCTGGTGGTGGTGACAGCCGTTCTGTACTCCGTGTTTTATTCCGCGGTACAGTTGATGGCAGCCGGCGCGCTCTTCAACGTCATCGCAGGCGTTCCATTTATGTTCGGAGCGATTTTCCTTGCCTTTATCGTATGGTTTTATGTCTGCACCGGCGGGCTTAAGGCAAGCACCTGGGTGGGTGTCATCCAGTTTATCCTCCTGGTGGGGGGTATCATCATTCTCGGATTTTTTGTCATCAAAGATCCCCTGTTCGGCGGATGGTCAGGCTTTTCCGCGGCGGTTGCCAAACTGGACCCGAAACTGATGGAAGTTCCGCGGGTCATTAACTTCGGACTCGGAGGGGCTGAGGGTGAAAGCGCATGGACTGCTGTGATGATCCTGTCCTATATGTTTGCCCTGATGGGCATCCAGTGTTCTCCTGCTTTTACCATGTGGACATTTGGGATCAAGTCTCCAAAGCCGCTTGCCTGGCAGCAGGCGTTCATGTCAACATTTGTCGTGGGTTTCGCACTTTTTTTCTTCACCGCTTTCCAGGGTATGGGAGCAAAAGTGCTTCAGGTCACAGGCGTTGAAGGATTTGCCGATTTGAACAACAGAACAGTTGTTCCGCTTCTGATGCAGCAATTTCTGTCGCCGGTCATGCTGGGAATCGTCTTTATGGGAGCCATTGCTGCCATCCATTCCACCGCAGCACCTTATATCGGCACAGGCGGATCAATCCTTTTGCGGGATGTTTATTGGCGGTATATCAAAAAGAAGAATGTCTCCGACTCTGAACAGATCTGGGTCAACAGAATTCTGGCGACACTTCTTACCGTTGCCGCACTCGTGATCGGACTGACTTCAACCGCCGCGCTGGTTATTCTGGGTGCTCTGGCAACAGCCTTCGGATTTGTCATGTATGTGTTGCTTCTCGGCACGATATGGGGCTTCAAATTTCCTTCCAAGGGAGCGATGCTGGGTGTGATGGCCGGTATGCTGGCGGTATTCCTTACCTATTCTGTATGGCGAAGCCCGCTTTCCATGCATTGCGCGTTCTGGGGGACAGCCACAGGGCTTATTGTGGCTTATATATGCAGATTCGCCGGAATCAAGGATACTCAGGAGACCATTGAAAGACAGGCTGAAGTCCGAAAATGGCTCGACGATGTTGATGAACCCAGTGAGTCCGGGAAACAGTGGCGTAAAATCATGAAGATTGTTGTGCCTATATGGTATTTCTTTGCCATCGGCCCGGCATGTATTCTGGGGAACAAGGCATTCTCATTCAGCGGCTTCCCGCACCTGTGGTCCTGGCAGATTTTCTGGTGGATTCTGGGCATCGTGATGATGTGGGCCCTTTGTTTCAAGGCGGAAATGTCCACCACCACTGAAACACAGATCGCACGTGCGGACAAAGAACAGCATATCGTGATAGAGGATCAGAAATAGTTAATCAATGTGCCTGCATGAGCAGGGACAGAGAACAGACGATTGCTGAAGAAAGTTCAATGCAAATTGAAGATTGAAGATTGGAGATTGGAAGTTGGCAATCTCCAATCGGAAATCTTCAGTTGAAAAAAGGAGATATACTGATGAAAGCGGAAGATATGTGGATGATAGGTTTGGTTACTTTTGCGATATTGTTTACGGCATCATTCGGATGGGGCGTGTGGGGTTAAGGCGGGTATCTGCCGGACGGGTTTGCAACCCTTTCTGCCGGACGGGGTTTGCAACCCCGTCCGGCAACCACAGTAATATGAATTTTCAGGGATTGAGGAATTACGTTCAATCCCTCATATCCTCAATCCCTCAACCCCCCTCAATCTCGCTGAGGTTTAGTAATGCCACAAAAAATACTCATCGTTGATGATGAACCTAATATCATCATTCCGTTGCAGTTTCTGATGGAACAAAACGGCTATGACGTGAAGGTGGCCTCAACCGGTGCAGAAGCAGTTGATATCATTCCCAAGTATAAAGCTGATCTTATCCTTCTGGATATCATGCTTCCCGGGCCTGACGGTTTTGAGATATGCCAGATCATACGCGAAAACCCGGAACTGCAAAATACAAAAATTATCCTTCTCACGGCCATGGGGCGTGATGTGGATATGACCAAAGGGCTGGCCCTTGGCGCAGACGCATATCAGACAAAACCATTTTCCAATTCGGAAATTGTGGCGAAAGTAAAAGAACTGGTGGCTTGAAACTGGGAATTGGAAACTCGGAATTGGAAACTGGAAACTGGAAACTGAAAATTAAAAACCCAGTTTCCAGCATCGAACATCCCCGTATCAAACATCCAGTATCAAACATCAAACATCGAACATCCAATGAATCCAAAGAATAAATTTTGGTGGTTTGCAGGTGTTTCTGTCAGCATCGCTCTTACAATTGTCGTCACCATCGTCGTTCTTATGTGGAAAGAATTCCTTCCGGAGCAAAAAGCCATTTTGCTCAGTATCCTCAGACAGTATTTCGGATATATTTTCGGGTGTGTGTTTATTCTGATGGCCAGCCTGGTATTTGGCCTTGACGCAATCGTCCACAACTATGTCATCCCCATATATAAGCTGATTGAAGAGACAACGCTGATCAATACAGTCAATCCGTCACACCGGATTCAGATTGAAGGGAGCAGAGCCTGCGTACGCCTTGCAAATATAATAAATGAAGCCGCTGATCGCTATGGTGTGCTACAGGAAAATGTGGAACAGAAGATTAAGGTTGCAAAAGCCCAGGCTGAAGACGAGAAAAGTGTTCTCGCGACGTTTATGGCTGAATTGCCGGAAGGCGTGGTGATATGTAATGCAGAAGGTCAGATACTCTTATATAACAAACAGGCAAAACAGTTTCTTGAATACGGAACAGAGGATATGGAATGCCCGGACGGTCAGAACATTCCGAATCCTGTCTGCCAGTTCATCGGGCTGGGACGTTCCGTGTTCGGGGTCATTGACAAAAACATCATCGTACATGCCCTTGATGAAATCGCCGGCAAATTAAAGCGTGAAGAAGAACATGCAGCCTCCTGCTTTGTTGTCGCGGGTGAGAGCAGCAGACTTTTGCGCACTGAAGCGGTCCCGGTTCTGAATCAGGAGAAGCAGTTCACAGGGTTTATTCTTATACTGAACGATATCACACAACAACTCGAAACAGATAACCAGGTGGATTGCCTGTTACAGTCATATACAAGGGGAACCCGCTCTTCCCTGGCAAGTATCCGGGCCGCGATTGAAGCCATATTTGAATATCCTGACATGGATGTTTCCCAGCTGAACGTGTTCAGTAAAATTATATATGATGAATCTGTCATTTTAAGCGATTTCCTGAACAAAACCCAGGCTGATTATTCCTGGGAGATGAAAACCCCCTGGCCCCTTGTGCGAATAACTGACAAATATCTGGCGGACAGCATCAGAAGAAAAGCAGAAGAAAAGCTGGGGATTACCATTCTTATGGAAAAAACCGGTGAAGAGAACTGGGTTAAAGTTGATACCTATTCCATTGGGCTGGCCATGATCTTTTTGGCGGATCAGTTAAAGAATTTCATTGGAATCCGAAAATTTACATTCTGCTCCGAAAAAGAAGGGAAATTTGTCTGCCTTGATCTGATCTGGGAGGGCAGTCCTGTAAAAATTGAAACATTACGGGAATGGGAGAAACAACTGCTGACTGTCGGAACAGAGAGAATTCCTTTAACATTAAAAGAGGTTATCGGGCATCATGAAGCGGAGATGTGGTCTCATTCCTGCGGAAAATCAGATAAGGAAACCGGTTTTTTCGGAAAAACCCGGTTTCTGAAAAAAAAGGACAAATCCTACCTTCGCTTATTACTGCCCGCTGCTGAGAAAGTTGAGCCGAATACTATCAGAAGCATAATGGTCCTGTCCGAAAGCCGGCCGGAGTTTTATGATTTTGATCTGTTTGACCAGCCAGGTCAGACGCCTGAAGCGGACAACCGTCCCCTGACAGAACTTTCATATACTGTTTTTGACACAGAAACCACAGGGCTGAATCCCGGAGAAGATGAAATCATCTCCATCGGTGCTGTGAGGATTGTAAACGGAAATCTGCTGCGTGAAGAAATCTTTGACCAGCTCATTGACCCCAGGCGCCCTGTCCCCCCGGAATCTGTCAAAATTCATGGGATCCAGCCTGAAATGGTAAAAGGGCAGCCCTTCATTGACACAGCACTCCCTCTGTTTCACCGTTTTGCAGAAGATACCATTCTTGTCGCGCATAATGCAGCTTTTGATATGCGCATGCTTGAAATGAAAGAGGCACAGACAGGGATAAAATTCATCAATCCTGTACTGGATACACTGCTCCTTTCCGCAGTTATTCACCCGGCTCAGGAAAATCATAATATGGAAATGATTGCCAAACGTCTGGGAATCAGTATTGTGGGCAGACATACTGCTCTGGGAGATGCAATTGCAACAGGTGAAATCTTTCTTAAACTGGTTTCGCTTCTGGAGAACAACGGAATCCGCACCATGAAGCAGGCCAGGCTTGCTTCTCAAAAGACCTATTATGCCCGTCTCAAATATTGAATTCAAATATTTTCGACCCGTTTTTTTTTAAATTCCAAATCACAAACCTCAAATCTCAAATAAATTCCAAATCACAAATTCCAAATAAATCCCAAAAATCCAAATTCCAAATGAGGTTTGGTATTTATTTGGAATTTGCTATTTGGAAATTGGGATTTATTTGGAATTTGCCATTTGGGATTTGGGATTTATTTGG
>JAOZLU010000214.1 GCA_029934695.1 Desulfobacterales bacterium
CATCAAGCATCAAACATCAAGCATCAAACATCAAACTGCATCCGATAGAGTTTTGAATATTCTCCGTCTGCATTAAGGAGTTCTTCGTGATTTCCCTGTTCCACAATCTGTCCGTTCACGATCACGGCAATTCTGTGGGCGTAACCGATGGTTGAGAGTCTGTGGGCAATGACAAAAGTGGTGCGGCCTTTCATCAGATTTTCAAGAGCTTTCTGAACCAGCATCTCAGATTCGGTATCCAGCGCGGAGGTGGCTTCGTCAAGGATCAGTATGGGTGAATCTTTCAATAATGCGCGAGCAATGCAGAGCCGCTGTTTCTCTCCTCCGGAAAGCCGTCCGCCCAGTTCTCCGATCATCGTGTCAAATTTGTCCGGAAAGCTTTGAATAAAATTATATGCATAAGCTGCTTTTGCGGCGTTTTCGATCTCTTCATCAGACGCGTTCCGGTTCCCGTAAGCAATATTGTTGCGGACTGTGTCGTTAAAAAGTATGGTGTCCTGGGTGACGACAGCGATCTGTTTCCTAAGCGACGATATGGACGCTTTTCGTATATCTGTCCCGTCAATCAGAATTTCCCCCCGGGTGACATCGTAAAACCTGGGAATCAGATTCACAAGAGATGTTTTTCCGCCGCCGCTCATTCCGACCAACGCCAGGATTTCCCCGGCCTCAGCATTCAGGCTGATGTTTTTCAGCACCATTGTCTCGTCATACTTCAGGAAAACATTCTGAAATGTCACTTTGTGAGGTCCTGTCTGAATCTGAACGGGGTCCGGGTGTTCTTTGATATCCGGGTCCCGCTCAATGATATCAAAAACCCTGTCGGCCGCGGCAAGCCCCTGCTGTATGGCGTTATTGAGTTTGCTCAGTTTTTTCACAGGATCATAGAGCATGAGAACCGCAGCCATAAAAGAGAAAAATGTTCCGGGCGTGGAGGTCCCCTCAATCACCTTGGAACCGCCGTACCATATCACAAAAGCGATCCCAAGCCCGCCTAAAAATTCCATGACCGGCGAGGAAAGGGATTTGGCTTTCACTGCTTTCATCTCAAGGTTGAAAAGACTGAGCGTTTTTTCAGCAAAACGATCTTTTTCATAAGACTCCATTCCGAACGCCTTGACAATTTTGTTTCCCACAAATGTCTCATGCAGAAAGGAAGTCATCTCGGCCATGGCTTCCTGGCATCCCGTACTGACCCGGCGGACCCGTCTTCCGAATTCGACAACAGGATAAAAGGCAATCGGCAGAATAACCAATGCGAAAAATGCCATTTTCCAGTCCCGGTAAAAAATGACTCCGGTTAAGCCTATAACGGTAAAAACATCCCGCAATGAGCTTGTGACTGCTGTGGAAACCATAGCCTTGATGATATTCACATCATTGGTGATGCGTGACATCAGGACACCTGTTTTTTCTCTCTGGAAAAAGGAGAGGGGAAGGTCCTGGATACGGTCGTAGAGGCTGTTTCTCAGCCGTCGGATGATGCTTTCCCCCACATAGTTCATGAGATATTCCTGGCCATAATATCCCACCCCGCGGATAAGATATATCAGAATCACCGCAAGCGGAATGATCCTGAGCATTGCAATATCTTTTTTGAAAAATATGTCATCCAGAATGGGCTTCACCAAAAAAGCAGTTGCCGAAGTGCATGCCGCTATGACCAGCATGCATCCCATTGCCCAGGAAAGTCTTACCCAGTTATCCCGGACAAGCGATATCAGGTGCTTATGACGATCTTTTATTTTGACTGATGATATTTCTTTCATAATAATATCCCCTTCGACAAGCTCCCTTCGACAAGCTCCGGGGCCCCTGAGCCTGCCGAAGGGACAGACCGCACCTTTTCAAAATCAGCCGACTCAATTTTCGATGTGCGGAAAATGAAGTCAATGAAAAGTTTGCCGAGGATGCCGACGAGGTTCCATTTGATTTCAGTGAGTTTATTCTGTGGTTGCATTAAAAAGCCCTATGCTGAAGAAGTCCAAAGTCTTGCATCACTTAAATTATCGAATATTCTGGTTTTCCATGGCGAAGTACGGGATATTGAAGCATATAAATTTGCCAAACTCCTGATCTGATCCTTTACGGCCACAATTGCAACTTTAACCCTTGGGTTAGTATAAGCAGCCCCCATATTCATAGCTGCGATTTTTTCTACCAGTTTCGCAGAGCCATCATACTGTTTTATGTCATAAAAATCAACAAGCAGATACCTTATATCATCGAATCTCTGATCCTCATATAAATCCAGAGCCGTCTGAAATAATTCTTCTCCTGTCACATTTCCGGAATATTGCCAAAAGACTCCTTTTTCTTCCCAAATCGTTTTATATGGCATATTTCAAACCTCATATTTTGTTATCCGATTATACAACATCCCTGATTCTGACGGATTTTGTGGCTGCATAAGATTTCAGACAGTTGCAGACCGCAGAAGAATGCTCCCGCACTCTGACTGGCATAAGCGTTTATCTGCGGTTCATATCGGAAACCACAAAAACCATTAGAACCAGCAACAAAGTCCTTAATTTATTCTGATTATAACGGATTCACGGGAAGCATATTTGCGGCATTTGCAGATATGACAGCGGATTTCAGGATTGAACGGATATCCGTTTCATTCTCCGATCCGCTGGCCATATATTTTCAGGTATCTGCATACGAGGAACAACTTTTCCATTGTGATCCGCGGATGAACGCAGATGAACGCGGACGGCCTGTCTGCCGCGGACTCATCCGCGGTTTGTGCAAGCTGTTTTCTCAGGAAAAAATCCCGAAAAACTTTTGGCCTGCTACTTATTCCCGGTTCCGGAATGACAGCCCATGAAGTCCTAAATCTGTTATAATCAGTATATTTTTTTATTATCAGCGTTTTGACAGCCTGTAAATACTTTGCACTGTTTCCTGTTAAAAAATATCGGAATCAGGAAGCCAACCCGGCTTTTTTTGGGAAAACTCGGGTTTATTTCCCATTACACATCCAAAACCTGTAATATCAGGCTGTATATATTTTATCATGCCTGATGTCAAGAGATTCTGCTTTCTTCAATGTGAAAAAACCAAATATACCATATTATTTCAAATGCTTTTATATTAAAATAATAAAAGTTGACGGCAACCGGCAAAAATGGTAAATAACTGAGTTTGTCGGCGTTTGTCTGAAAATTTTGGCACAGAAACATTTCGGACGGGGTTGCAAACCCCGTCCGGCCCTGTCGAGCAAGAACTGACTTTCAACTTTTTACTTTTTATCAACTCTTTACTTTTTACTTTCAACTTTTATGAAAAGACTGATTTCTGCAATACAATTTCTTACAATACTGCCCATCGGCAGACCAGGGAGCTTTGACAAAAGGATGGTTGAATTTTTCCCGGTTGTCGGCCTGATGCTGGGCGTGATGCTTTCGGCCTTTGATCTGGCTGTCTCACAATTATGGTCAGGGCCTGTTGTTGCCCTGCTTGATGTGATTTTTCTTGCTGTCCTGACTGGCGCGCTCCATCTGGACGGCCTGGGAGATGCAGCCGACGGCCTTTATGGAAACAGACCAAAGGAACAGAGCCTTGCCATCATGAAAGACAGCCGGATCGGCGTGATGGGACTTGTTGCCATTGTCTGCGGACTGTCCGTCAAATGGGGCGGGATTATGAGCCTGGATGCCCACAGGCACCTGTTGCTTATCATCATCCCCGTTTATGCAAGGGGGGCAATGCTGTTCGGCTTCAGATTCCTTGCTTATGGAAGACCGGAGGGAGGCACCGGCCATACATTGTTCGAGGATTCCCTGGGTCTTTCCGCTTTCTGGGGTGTGCTGGCAGTTGCACTCCTTTCGCTTTTTGCAGGATGGAGAGGACTGCTGCTGAATCTGGTTTTTGTCATCCTGACAGCCTCGATTCTGCTGTATTATAAAAAACGTATGGGATGCATCACAGGAGACATGCTCGGAGCAATGAGTGAAATTACAGAATCCGTTCTTTTTCTGATGGTTTCAATGGGAGGTACAGCATGATAAACGGTCATGGCGGAAATATTTATGATATGGCGCAGCAGCTCGGGTGCGCGCCGTCTGAAATTACTGACATGAGCAGCAACGTGAATCCGCTCGGCCCTCCGCCCGGGCTTACTGCGTTTCTCAGAGAGAATATGGATGCGATAATTTCCCTGCCTGAAGTTGACGCAAAAAATGCGATATATGCGTTTGCCCGGCGATATGATATTGATCCGCATCTCGTTCTTGCAGGGAACGGAACCACCCAGTTTATTTACACCATTCCCCTGGCCCTTGAAAGCAGAAAGGCATGTATCCTCGGGCCGACATATTCGGATTATGCGGATGCATGTGTCATGCACAACGTCAGCCACGAATTTCTGATTGCCGGAGAATCGCTCGGATTCAAACCGGATATCAGCCGGATTCAGAAAGACATGGAGGGGTCTGACACAGTTTTTATCTGCAATCCCAACAACCCGACCGGCGTTCTGATTCCCGCGGATGAACTTGAACAGCTTTGCGGGTCCCATCCCGGGACGTATTTTGTCATTGACGAGTCCTATCTTCCTTTTGTAAACAGCGGCGACGAACAGAGCATGATGGGCCGCGGCCTTCCGAATGTCATTATCCTGAATTCCATGTCCAAAATTTTCAGGGTTCCCGGGCTGAGAATCGGATTTCTGGTCTCACCTGAAAATATGATTGAAAGATTCATGCGATATGTTCTCCCGTGGAGTGTGAACAGTCTGGCCCAGGTTGCAGTGTCTTATCTCATGGGGCAGAAAGCTGAGACAGATGCGTTTATTGAAAAGACAAGAGTATTTCTCAAAGCTGAGAGAAGCCGGTTTGAGGAGACGCTTATAAACGCTTCAGGCATAAAATTTTTTCCAAGCACCACCTCTTTCATGCTTGCCAGATTGTCTGGAAATCATACCGCTCACGAGGTGTTCAGCAATTTGTCGCACGACAGAATTCTTATCAGGGACTGCTCAAATTTCAGGGGGCTTTCGGATCGCTTTATCCGGATTTCCCTGAAAACACGGGACATAAACACTGTTCTTGCGGAAAAGCTTTTGAGCTTGTGACGATGTTTCTTTCTCCAAACATAACAATTTTGTCACAGATTGATTTCAAAATTGTTTTATTAAGGAAAAATGGGGTGCGGAAATGGCAGCCACTATGCGAAATTTTCTGATTATAACGGCCTGTAAAGCCCCGTAGGGGACGGCATATTTGTAGCTGCAAACATGCCGTCCCTACAGGGCTTTGACCGGGCTTCGGGCCTGCCGGTGCTGCAAACATGTCGCCACATATCTGCATCAAGCTAAGATTGCCGGACGGGGTTGCAAACCCCGTCCGGCAGATCATGTATGAATAAAAACAGTTGGTTATGATCTTAGCTTGACAGTTCGGATTTGGCAATCCGAAACTTAGGTTGCTTTCAACTTTTCATTTTTGTTACAACTGGTTATAGTCCCTGTACCATGCAACAAAACGCTCTATACCTGTTTCAATGGAAGTGCCGGGTTTAAAACCGACATCCTTTATCAGATCATCAATATTTGCATAAGTTGCAGGCACATCCCCCGGCTGGAGATCAAGAAACTCCTTTTTGGCCTTTTTCCCAAGGTTCCTTTCAATAGCCGCTATGAAGTCTGTCAGTTCCACAGGATTATTATTTCCGATATTATAGATTTTGTATGGGGCATAAGATGTACCAGGATCCGGGGCATCCCCGGTCCATTCCGGATTCGGTTCCGGAAGCCTGCCCATCACCCTGACAATCCCTTCGACAATATCATCAATATAGGTAAAATCCCGCTGCATTTTGCCGTGGTTGAAAACCTTTATAGGTCTGTCTTCCAGAATGGCCTTTGTAAACAGGAAAAGAGCCATGTCAGGCCGTCCCCAGGGTCCGTAAACTGTAAAAAATCTGAGACCGGTGCAGGACATTCCGTACAAATGGCTGTATGTATGCGCCATCAGCTCATTGGCTTTTTTGGAAGCTGCATAAAGGGAAACCGGATGATCCACATTGTCATGAACAGAGAAAGGCATATTGGTATTTGCTCCGTAAACAGAACTGGATGAGGCAAAAACCAGATGTTTCACGCTGTTGTACCGACAGCATTCAAGCAGATTGACAAACCCCACAAGGTTTGAATTCACATAAGCGTGGGGATTTTCCAATGAGTACCTGACACCTGCCTGGGCAGCAAGATTTACCACAGCATCAAATCGTGTATTCTCAAAAATTTTTTCCAGCGATTCCCTGTCAGAAATGTCTGTTCTGAAAAAAGAAAAATTTGAAAAAGATTTCAGTTTTTCAAGCCGGTCCTCTTTGAGCCTGACATCATAGTAATCATTCAAATTGTCAATACCCGCAACATGACACCCGTCTTCCAAAAGGCGATTTGACAGGTGAAAGCCGATAAACCCGGCAGCACCGGTGACAAGTACACTGTTGAATTCAAAATTCATCGTAAACCTCCGATTTTTTATTGGTCGTGTTATTGTTGTTTGCCTTATGTCAATTCTGCCAAACAGCATTTTCAGTCTGTTGATTCTCTTACTGAGGATTCAGAATAACAGCTTTGAATCCAAAATCAAGTTCAATATTGCAAAACTTGATGCTGGAAACCTGATGCCTGATATTTCTGTTTTTAATCAACATTCCGTTTTTGGTTTGACATATCTCTGATATTCAGATAGAAGCATTCATAAATATATTCTGTCTTACGCTCAAAAGCGTATGGATAAAAGAGAACCTGTCGGCTGAAGATTTCTGAAAACGGATGAATGATGGATTGGCTGACCTAATAAAGCGTGTGGAAATTTGTTATGGGGATTCTGAAAAAATATCCGGCTATTTTCCTGGGCCTGTGTATCACAATTCTTTTTGTGGGATTAAGATTGACCGGGGTGGATTTTCTTGACACTTTGGAACGAAAGCTCTATGATATCCGAATGGACCTGAGGGGCAGCCCTGAGAGCCTGAGCAACATTGTCATCATTGATATTGATGATGATTCCATAGAAAGACTCGGCCGCTGGCCTTGGCCCCGCTCTCACATTGCTGATGGCATCAGAAAAATAAACGCGGCTGATCCCAAAATCATAGGGCTGAACATGATCTACAGTGAGCCTGAAGAAGGCTCGGCCCTGAGAGAGCTTATATATCTGGAAAAGGAACTGACTGGAATGATCACCTCAGAGGACCCGGGCGGCAAAGTCGCTGAGGCGGCTCAGGCCGTAAAAAAGGCACGTCTGAGGCTGGATCATGACAAGAATCTTGCAGAAGCTATTGAAACCGCGGGGAAAGTGGTTCTTCCTGTGTTCTTCAAAACATCGGAAGTGGCAGAAAGTGCAAAAGAAAAAAACATGGCCATCATGGACTATTCTGTCAAAAATATCAGTAATCCAGATCAGCTGAACTGTCCCAGAGGCAGTGAGATCATTATGCCCATTCCTGCTTTTCTTGAGGCTTCACGCGGAATCGGCCATGTCAACCTCAGATATGACATTGACGGGAAAGTCAGATGGGAAGATCTTTTTTACCAATACAAAAATCTTTATATCCCGTCCTTTGCCCTGAGACTGGCAGCACTTTCTCTGGATGTGCCAAATGATGAAATACAGGTTGTCCCCGGTGATTCTGTTTCTCTGGGTTTCCTTAAAATTCCGATACGTTCGGGTTCCGAACTTCTGGTCAACTTTAAAGGTCCCCAGAGAACTTTTAAGCGTTACCCGTTTTTTGAGGTGATAAATGATAAAATACCGGCGAACATATTTAAAAATAAAATTGTGCTGATAACCCCCACAGCAGCAGGGATACTCAATCCGATCAGCACACCGACGGCCTCGGTTATGACGGTGGGAGAGTTTACAGCCAATACCATCTGGGCGATGCTGAACAGGAAATTTATCCAAAAGCCGTCCTGGAACACCGCCGCAGGGTTTGTGATGATATTTCTTGTGGGCGTGGCAGTCACCCTTGTTTTTCCCCGGTTAAAGGCGCTGATCGCGGGGTTGGCCTTTGTTTTGCTCCTTGTGCTTCTTATCAGCGGCTCGACCTATATGTTTGTATCTCAGGGGATCTGGGTACAAATCACCTATCCCCTTTTGCAACTGATCTTCGGATATATCGGGGTGGTCAGCGTCAAATATTTTGTCACCGAAACCCGCAAAGAAAAAATAGAAGGAGAGTCCGCGGAAACCAATAGGATGCTGGGGCTTTCTTTTCAAAGCCAGGGAATGCTGGACATGGCCTTTGACAAATTACGCAAAGTGCCGGTGGATAATGAAATGAAAGGCGCCCTTTACAACCTTGGCCTGGATTACGAGAGAAAACGGCAGTTCAACAAGGCAGCCGCTGTATATGAATATATTGAAGAACATGATGCAGAATACAAAGATGTGGGCCAGAGAAAAAAGAAGCTCATGCAGGCCAGTGAGACCATGATATTCGGCGATGATTTCCTGGGAGGCGGTTCAGCAGGTGACAGCCTTCTGTCCACAGGCAGTGACACCCGTCCCACTCTGGGCAGATATGAGGTGATCAGACAACTGGGCAAAGGGGCCATGGGCGTTGTCTATCTCGGGAAAGACCCCCGCATCAATCGGACCACGGCAATCAAGACCTTCCGGTTCGGTGATGACTTTGAGCCGGCAGAAGCCAAACAGATGAAACTGAAATTTTTCCGGGAGGCTGAAAGTGCGGGAACTCTCTCCCATCCCAATATTGTGACGATCTACGATGCCGGAGAGGAGCAGGAACTGGCATATATTGCCATGGAATATCTGGAAGGGGATGACCTGCAGAAATACACGAAAAAAAATAGTCTTCTGCCCATGCGCAAGGTGCTTGAGCATGTGGCAAACATTGCTGAGGCATTGAATTATGCCCACAGCAAAGGAATTATTCACCGGGACATCAAACCCGCGAACATCATGCTTCTGAAATCCGGTGTTGTAAAAATCACAGATTTCGGCATTGCCAGGATCACGGCTTCCTCCCAGACCCAGACAGGCGTGGTGAAAGGGACGCCCCATTATATGTCCCCGGAGCAGATTTCAGGTGAAAAGGTGGATGGGCGGTCGGACATTTTTTCATTGGGGGCGATGCTGTTTCAACTGCTGACCGGGGAGGTCCCTTTCCGCGGCAACAGTCCGGCAGCTCTCCTTCACCAGATACTGAATGTCCCCCACCCGGATCCGAAAAAAGTGAATCCGAAATTATTAAAGCCTCATGTAGCCATAATTGACAAGGCAATGGAAAAAGACAGGGAAAAGCGATACCAGAAGGCTGGCCAGATGGCTGCCCATTTAAGAGCATTGGGAAAGAAGATTGACAGCCTCAAATCAGGGAGCAGGACGGGTAAAAAATAACGGGAAGGGGCTTTTTTTATAACTTGTCACCTGTCAGGCATTACTTTAGAGAAGAAAGAAGGAGAGGACTTCAAAAATGGTTGTTGTTGAATCGGCAGGAATTACTGATGTAGGCAGAAAGCGGAAGGGCAACGAAGATTCTCTGTTTGTGGATGATGCCTTAGGTCTCTATGTGGTCGCGGACGGTATGGGAGGACACCAGGCCGGAGAAGTTGCCAGCAATCTGGTCGTAACGACCATGAGAGACTACATGAGACAATTCGTGGGAGACGGAGAGGTGACGGAGCTGCCTCACGCTGACAAAACTCTTTCCATAAATGCAAACCGGCTCATTGGCGGCGTTCACCTGTCCAATCAGGTGGTCCACCAGATTTCCACCACCAAAGCAGGCTATCGGGGCATGGGTTCCACGATCTCAGCGGTTTATTTCACAGAAGACGGCACCATGATCATAACCAATGTGGGGGATTCACCGATTTATCTGATTCGGAACGATGCCATAGAGACGTTGTCCGTACCCCACACGGTAATCGCTGAACAGATGGCTATGAACCCCAACGCTCCCGCCAAATTTGGGAAAGCATTCAGTCACATGCTTACCCGGGCCATGGGAATTGAAAAAACGGTAAAGCCTGATATCTGCGAGGTTCAGTGCTTTAAGCACGATATGCTGGTTCTTGCTTCCGATGGCTTAAGCGACAAGGTTTCTCCAAAGGAGGTGCTTCATCTGGTAAAGAACAGACATCCGGAAAAAGCCTGTCACATACTCGTGAATCTGGCCAATGAGCGGGGAGGAGATGATAATATCACCATTATTGTTTTGAAAGTGAAATCGGTCAAACAGGAAAAAAGCAGGATCATAGGATTATTCTCGCGTATTGTAGATGGAATTACCTGAGTTTGATGTTTGATGTTTGATGTTTGATGTTTGATGTTTGATG
>JAOZLU010000008.1:0-17300 GCA_029934695.1 Desulfobacterales bacterium
TTTTTCTTCAACAGACTTTTTGCAAAAATATTTATCTATTATAAGCCAATGATAATCTATCCAACGCAGAAAATATTTTTCTCTTGACAGCTTCATCTGATAGGGAATATTTTCATACTCAAAAATTGGGGTATATATTTCTGGATTTTTCCCCGTGAAATCCGCTATTAATTTCTTTCTCCCCTCAGTTAAAATGTCTAAGTTAAATATCAATTTATTTTTCTGACAATTCATGACTTTCAACCTTTTGAATTTACTGAACTAATGAAAAACTGTCAGAGAGCAATGCTTAATTCAAACTACTTCTTTTGGATAGTCCTGCATGTGTAGTATTGAATGATATCCTGATATTCGGGATGCTGAAAGGGATTCACTACCTCTAGTGGGCTACCCCTTCTTTTAAACCATTACCTTCATTACCATCTGATTTAACAGGCATAATTTCCTTTTTTGCCCTATTTCGTATTTTGCCAATAACATCTACCACATGAGTTTTAGCTAAATCCGAGCTGATATCAATACTTTTTGTATAGCTGTCAACTAAGTCCTGAACCCATTGAGATGCCACACTACTTTCCACCTCCGCTTTTTTCAGAGTGTCAGAAACTTCTTTAAGAATCTGAGTAAAAAATTGTGATCGCTCTCTTCTCAAATCTTCTTGCATTGTGCTGCAAAACTTTATCTCTTCCTTATATTCTTTGATCAGCTTCAGATAATGTTCTTCATATTCAAACAATATCTGCAATTTATTTTTCATGCTTTCCAACGAAACAAATTCATCAAAAAGTATTTTTATAGCCTTTTTTAAAGCAACTTCAATATGCTTTTCTAACCCAACATCCTTAAAAATTTCTTCAAGTTGCTCTTCAATTCCTTTTAAATCCATAAAATTCTCCTTTCTGTAGTTCTGCACAAGTAGTGACGAATGAGATTCCGTGGCCTGATATTCGGGGGACTGAGCTGGATTCACTACCTCCTTTGCAGGGCCACCCTCCTTTTTTTGTTCATCTTGCTTTTCTTGTACTTCAAGTAGCCATTTATTTAATCTGTTCATTGTGTTTGCAGGATTTTTGATCATCTTGTACCCTATTTTGAGTGTCAAGAAATATTACAGGAAAAAGCGTCCCGAAATAAAAACCGAAACACTATTTCTGACATCAGGCGATTTTTTCCGCTATCTGCATTATCAGACTTCTGAATTCATGATCAGAGGCCATGGTCATATCCTCAACCAGGTCATCCCAGCCGGTCAGTGTTCTTCTGACGAGCCTGCCCACAAAAAAATTTATAAAAGGTATGTGTGAAATTCTTTCGGACAAAGCCATGTAGGTGTCACGCAGTCTCCCGGCAGTTTCACTGTTCAGGCATTCCGGGTCCGGGCAGTCCCTGTCACACTGACTGAAAACAAGCCGTATCTCTCTCAGAAGATACAAAGCTCTCAGAGAGTCAATAAATATGATAAAAGTGAGTGGCGGGATGCTCCGGACACCCTTTTTCGAGAGTTCGATTCTGCCTTCAAGCCTCCTGAAAAAAGAGAGGCACTTCTCTCTTTCTGTTACAAGTTCAGACATTATGCACCCCTTTCTTTTCCATACTTAGAAAAAAAGAATCTGTTCTGCAATACAGGCGGGTTGTATGCCGGATATGTCCGGGTGTGATGTCTGCTCCCGGCAAGATATTGTGACCAATTTAATTGCGAACACAGTGTGTTCGTTTTTGGAAACAGTTTGTCTAATTGCCTCCGATCCATATCCATACAGACTGCCATAAATGAAGATGTGCCGTCAAGACTTTTTGGTATTTTCCCGGGGTTTCTGAAAAGCGGGCATCCTTCACAACAGCTCAGAAGCAGTTGACACTTCTCGGATTTTTTCAAAGATCGTATTTTTTATTTTTTTCAATACAAACAAAGAAGTGTGAAAGGTGAAACGTGAGGTGCTGACCTCATTGGACAGGAACAACCTTTATCATAAGACAACTTGCCGATCACAAGGGCGATCCCGCTGATATTGGCCCATTACCGGGATGCATATCGCACCAGCTCGACCGACGGGTCAGGCATTTTTTTATTTCAGTGAGTTTTCATCTCTTCATTATTGAATAATATCTCCAGATGTGGGTATTGATGTTGCATATAATTTATCAATGTCATTGTCAAAATAAGTCAGCAACATCTCAATTAACCGACCATGATAAACTCCGTAAATTCGCTTGCTGAGAGTCTCTTCTCCTGCTATGATGTTAAAAATCAGCCTTCCTTTTCCAAGTTTTGGTCTCATCCATGCAAGATACTGCCATTGTTTTGGTGAATGTGTCAGATCTCCTTCTTTATCGCATTTCCATGTTCTTATCTCATCATCTTCCAATTCTTCATATATAGCATTTAAGAGCCATTTCGGCTCTTCTGTAATTAAAATTATAGCCATGTTCAGCCCTCCTCCGTTACATTTGTTGTTTTTGGACCATCAGGATATCTCTCTGCCTTACCAAGTTTCCTCTCAGCTCCGTCATAACTGCTGCTGTTTTTTGGAGTATCGGCTTCAGATTTTTTTGGACGGACGAGTTTTTTCTTAGAATATGTATCCTCTGCATCAGGAGCACGAGCCTCTTCAATCACCTCTTCAGATATTTCGATAGCAAATATTCCGGAAGCTTTTGACAGGAAAGATGAAACACTATGGATATGAACTGTTCTTCCCTCACTTTCTGCATTGAATTCATTTATCAGTTCGGGTCTGGGGCCAACTCTTTTTCCCATGGCTTTTAACCACCAATCTTCTTTAAAATCATCAGTAACAAGTATAATATCTACTTTTTTATCTTTTGAATGATTTATAACCTGTCTCCATCCTATATAATCACCATAAGTATTAGCCTCTTCATTTTTTTCATTGTAATCACAATATCCCGGTGGGATTCTGTTTTGATATCTGAATTTGCCGTCATTATGCAATTCATTTTTTTCAGATTCATTTGGTGAACACCCTACTTTGTTATTAAATATTTCAGCCACTTTTTCTTGGAACGGATCATCCGTCAGAAGTTGTTCATGTTGCTTTTCTGCGTTCTCTAATGCTTCGCATATTTTGTGTAACTGCTGCACTTGAACTTCAGCCAAAAAAGGATGCTTTCTCAATGATTTTATTTCATTATTTAACAGGTTTTGTATCTTGGTTTTTACATCAGCTATATTTTTAGTTTCTTGAGAAATTCTGAAAAGCCGATTTTTTTGATACTCTGACGCAAATTGATGTGGCAGCCAAAGTCTGTCTTTAATATTCTCTAAAACATTTATTGCAGTATCTCTGGTTTGTTTGGAGTAAGAATAGATATTTAATAATGCATTAGCATCAAGTACAATATGAGCATCTTTCCAAAGTTTATGAACTTCTTCCCCTGTCGGTTTATAATACCCCAAAAAGAGATTGCGCATGATTAATTCCTTTTAGAATAGGATAGTTGGAGTTTTTCTTTTTTGATAAC
Organism: Desulfobacterales bacterium; assembly: GCA_029934695.1. GTDB lineage: Bacteria > Desulfobacterota > Desulfobacteria > Desulfobacterales > 4be13 > JAOZLU01. The sequence goes on from JAOZLU010000008.1 coordinate 3,484, forward strand.
TGAAGTGTGAGACATAAAGCGTGAATCGAATAAAAGGTATGACAATGCGGATAATCTGCCTGTGCGGGGTCTATATGGAAAGGGAGGAACGGCCCGGATTTGTCAATCCGGGCCGAGCATCAAACATCGAACATCAAGCATCAAACTTATTTCCTGCCAGCATACTCCGCATAAGTCATAGCAACCGTTCTGTAAACCAGATGCGCCAGTTTTGAGAACGGCAGAAATGCAAACAGGTTGAACACAAACATCAGATGCACAAAATAGATGAAATAAGAAGGTCCTGCCAGACCTCCGAGCCTTGTCATCTCTGTGAGCATACCTGTCAGGCCCACGCCCAGGACCATTCCCAGCAGATACCAGTCCTTATAAGTGCTGACCTCATCTGTCTTGGACAGACGATCCTTTATCATAAGGCAACCGCCGATCACAAGGACGATACCACTGATATTGGCAAGCCATTTCACCGCGCACATCTGGGAATAAGGCCCATGCACCTGCAATATGTACAGAGAAAAGAAAAAACAGTTGGTTACAATAAAAAGCCCGATAAAACTGTAAAAAACCATCAGATGGGATGTTGCCCGGCCCTCATTTTCACCGCACTCTGAGAATTTTTTGTGCTTGAGTATGGTCGGCAAAACCCGCCATAATGCCATCAGAAAATCTTTCCCGTCAATCTTTTCCTTGTCGGTCTTTCCCTCAAGCAACGCGTTCTGATGAATATCATCCAGAAATCTGTAAAGCCCCAAACCAAAGATCGCAACAACCCACGCAGCCGTCGGAACAAAGATCAGATCCACCAGCCATGTGTTGAAGAAGTTTCCATGAACAATCTCTTCCCCGCCCGGGGAGAAATTCAGCCAGTTTACGCCAACAATCTTCAGGATAAAGCCCAGAACCAGGAAAAGCACAGCCGGACTCAGAAAAAGAACCGGGAGCATCTTGGGATCATTCACCATCCTGCCCAGCCATTTCGGCGTTGCATATTCTGCAACAGCATAAGACCGGACCGCTCCCAGCACATCACCAGGTTTCGCACCCCGCGGGCACAGCGTCGTACAATCTCCGCAATTATGACACAGCCATACATCCGCATTCCCGACCAGTCTGTCTTTAAGCCCCCATGACGCGGCGATCATCTCTTTCCTGGGAAACGGTTTGGTTTCCGGAGAAATCGGACATGCCACCGAGCAGGTTGCACACTGAAAGCATTTCTTCAGTGTATCACCCCCGAGCCTTTCAAGCTCTTTGATAAATCCTATATCAGGCTCGATAAGGTATTTATCTGCCATACGAATAACCTCCTTCATCAGTTATCAGTGACCGTTATCAGTTATTCTTGACTGTTCACTGACAACTGTTCACTGACAACTGTTCGCTGATTATTAGAATCCCTTAAACGGGTTCGGACCAAGTCCTTCAACCTCTTCCACAAAATCATTAATCATCTTGGGAAGTTTGTGACAGTCGTCAATTGCAACCTCAAACTGCGTCACCCGCTCCTCTTCCAGAGCCAGACTCGTGAGTGCCTCACCGATCTTCTTCATCCGGACATCCGCAAGCTCGCTTCCTTTCACAAAGTGACACTGATAATCATCGCCGTGCTTGCACCCGAGGAGAAACACGCCGTCCATTCCCTGAGAAAGGGCATCTTTGATCCAGATCACGTTTACAGAGCCAAGACACCGGACCGGAATAAACCGGACATCAGCAGAAAAACTGAGTCTGTTCAGTCCTGCCATGTCCAGCGCGGGATAAGCGTCATTTTCACACACCAGCCCGAGAATCCGGAAGGGCGGCTCATCATAATCATCTTCGGAAGGCACGCCCACAGCCTTGACCATCGAACCGACACTGTCAATATTATAATCGGCAAAACCGATGATACGCTCAGGACAGGCTCCCATACAGGTTCCGCAACGTCTGCAACGTGCGGGATTCGGTTTGGGTGTCCCTTTTTCATCATCATCAAGCGCGCCGAACGGACATTCATCTGTACATCGCTTGCACTGGGTACATCTTTGGAAGAAAAAGTCCGGGAAGGACATATCACCTGATCTCGGATGAACCGACACGCCCCTGTCCACAGACTCGATGCACTGAATGGCTTTCAAAGCCGCACCGGTCGCATCCTCAATGGATTCTTCCATGGTCATGCTCCGCCGGATACCGCCGGCAGCATAAATCCCTGTCCGCTGGGTTTCATAGGGAAAGCATATAAAATTCGAGTCGCAGAACCCGTCAAAAAGACCGATATCACGGAATGAAGGCCCCTGACGGTATGCCAGATTGACCACCGGATCATCCACAGTGGCCGGAACCATGCCTGTGGCAAGCACCACCATGTCCGCTTTCACACTGATTTTTTCACCGAGAAGAGTGTTGTCCGCCTCGACGATCATGCCTTCTCCGTTTTTGGAGACGCTGACCACCTCACCTTTGGTGAGAAAAATTCCCTCATCCTGCTGGATGCTCTTGTAAAAATTCTCGGCAAGCCCCGGGGTCCGCATATGCTGATAAAAGATATATGCCTTGCCATCCTCATAATCCTCACGCACATATTTGGCCTGCTTGAGAGAGACAAGACTGGTCACTGATCCCGCGTACTCAAAATCACTGTCATCATCCCCTTTACCGGGGCTCTGCACGAAAACAACGGATTTGGCCTCCCTGCCGTCGGACGGTCTCATAATCTTGCCGTTTGCCGCCATCTCCTCAAACTGGCAGTTGGTGACAACATCCGGCAGCGAGCCAAGTCCGAGATGTGCAAATTCATCCCCCTCAGGTTCATACGGACGCCATCCCGCAGCGAGGATGACCGCGCCGAATGCTTCTCCACTGGGATCAATGGTCAGGATGTCTGCCCTGCCCTTGTTGTATTCCAGATAGACTTCGTGCTGTTTTTCCACATCCAGGTCCTTGCCGTTTTCATCAAGCTTCATCTCTTCCGGCAACGGAAAGGGCACGTCAAATTCTATTTTCTCACCGGGTTTTTTCAGTGTCACGGTGAACTCACCTGGCTGGCCCGCGATACGGGCAACCACGGTATTTGTTCTGACCGTTATATCTGAATACTTTTCCAGCTCGTCAATTTTGGCCTGGATAACCGGCGGAATCAGTTCTTCATAAGGGTCTTCAATGGGCAGCTGTTTCCGCACCTTTGCAGCATATCCGCCGATATGTGCCTCTTTTTCAACAATGGTCACCTCATAGCCGGCTTTGGCCGCGTCAATGGCAGCGGATATGCCGGTGATGCCGCCGCCGATGACCAGAATCTTTCTGGTAAAGGTGTCTGGTTTGTATGGCTCAGGCAGATCAATCTTCCCAACTTTTGCCATCCCCATTTTCAGGTAATCCTCAGCCAGCATCTGAACCCGGTCAAAGTGTTCCTCATCCCCTTTCTGCTCTTCGGTCAGTGCTGGAAATTCTGAACGGGGATGGGACCATACCACCTGTTCTCTCAGGTTCACCCTGTCAACAATGCAGCCGTCAAACCGGAAGACATCGAAATTGACCCGGCGGGAACATGCACCGATCAGCAGCGTGTTTGTTCCGTCTTTGATATCTGTTTTTAAAAGTTCCACACCTTCCTTCCCGCAAAGAAAAGGATGTGTCTTGACGGGAAATCCTTCCTCCTCGGGCACATCGCACAACTCTTTCATATCAAGGGCATCCCCGATTCCGCAACCCGTGCAGATATAAACACCGTACTTTTTATCCATTGATAATCTCCTATCGTTCGCTGTCCGCTGTCCGTTGCCGCTGGCAACTGACAACCGGCAACTGACAATTGAACTAGTTCCTGAGAGTTTGGATCGCCTTCAGGGCCATACCGGTCGCATTCTGATTTGAGGATACCACGTCCGCGGGCTTATTGGCGCACCCTGCGGCAAACATGCCGCCTTTTTCAAAGTCGTTGATGACAAAGCCGTCCGCGTTATACCTCAGATCCGCGGGAAGTTTTTTTGCAGCAGCGGTGGGCTGCATACCTGTCGCGAGAACGACCATTTCAGCTTCCTGTCTGATCTTCTCACCTGTCACGGCGTTTTCTGCAACCACAGTGATATTGCCGTTTTCTGCTTCCTCAACTTCCGCAACCTTGCCTTTGATGAGAATGACGTTCTCATCTGCTTTGATCTTTTTGTAGAACTTTTCATATCGCTGGCCTGGTGCCCTGACATCAATATAAAATATATAGACTTTCGCATCAGGGTAGCATTCCCGGATGTATGTGGTCTGTTTCAGGGAGGCCATGCAGCAGATATATGAACAATAGGGAAGATGATTTTCGTCCCTTGATCCCGCACACTGGACAAACGCGATGCTTTCCGGTTCCTTGTCATCTGAGGGACGGATAATTTTTCCGCTTGTCGGTCCGCTCGGAGATGCAAGCCGTTCCATCATCATATTGGTTATAATATTCGGATATCTGGCAAACCCCAGATTGTCTATTTTGGCTGCGTCATAAGGTTCCCAGCCTGTGGCCCAGACAACGGCGCCGACTTTCAGGTTTATCGTTTTTGCTGCCATATCAAGGTCAATGGCATCGTATTTGCATGCCGCCTTGCAGCGTTTCGCATCCTCAGTTCCGATAATCTGGGGAGAAATGACATAGCGGGAAGGGAAGGCCATGTCAAAGGGCAGAAAAGCACCCCTGATCTTATTCATCCCGAAATTGAACTCACTGGGAATCTCTGTCTCACAAACATTTTCACAGTCGCCGCAACAGGTGCAGTTCTCGTTTACATATCTGGGACTGATTTTGATGGTGGCGTCGTAATTGCCTGGTTTTCCATGAACTTCTTCAACCTCGGCAAGCGTCAGCACTTTGATTTTCGGATTGTCTTTGATTCGCCTGAAATTGATCTCAAGGCCGCAGGACGGGGGGCATAGTTTGGGGAAATACTGATTCAGCTGCGATACCCTTCCGCCCAGGTAAGGATTCTTTTCGACCAGGAACACTTCGTACCCTGTCTCGGCAGCTTCCAGAGCTGTGGTCAGGCCGCTGATTCCTCCTCCGACGACCAGAATGCTCCCACTGTTTTCTGCCATGTAATTTCTCCTTTATGAATGGTGAATTGTGAATTTCAATTCACAATTAATAAAAACCTCCAGGTATCTTATGACACCTGGAGGCCCTTTATCTAACTGACATACAAAACTCCGCTTCGCAATCAGGCATCAGGAATGATCTTGATGTAGTCTTTCTTGAACACGTCCCATGTCTTGGCTTTGGGATCAAACTTGGAGTTGACAAAGCAGAACCAGTTCTCATCATCCTGGCCCGGATAATCGCTCTGATAGTAGAAGCCCGGATAGCGGGTTTCCTTACGGTACTGGATGTGACGCAGATGCGATTCCACAGTCCAGATACGATGGATAATCTCCCATGCTCTCATCAGCTCATGAACATCAGCAGCAGCCAGTTTTTCACAGTCTTCGCGCATTCCCTCCAGCTTTTCCATCACGATCTCAAGGCATGCATTGGTGGTCTGATAGAATGTTGCGGTTCCTGCGCCGTACTCATGGGTGGCTTTCATCATCCGGTACATCATGCCCTCGGGCTTGAGGTAGTTGGGGTTGATGTCAATGGCCGTGGTGTATTCACAGTTGTCAAGGAAGGTTCTTACCGGTTTGTAAACCAGGTCAACCAGTTCCTCTTTGCTCTGGCTCAGGGCCGGTGCAAAGTCAGCAAAATCCTTGGCATATCTGACCATCTGTTTCGCGACCATGCGTCCTTCAGCATGAGAACCGGAGGAGAACTTATGACCGGAGCCGCCCACACCGTCGCCTGCGGTAAACAGGCCGTTCACCGTGGTCATACGGTTATAGACTTTACCGTTCTCAGCTTTGATCTTGTAAGAATCCGGTACCCAGTCATAATCAGGCCCGGAAGTCCAGAGACCGCAACAGCCTGAGTGAGAACCCAGCAGGTAGGGCTCGGTCGGCATGACTTCGGAGTTCTTCTTTTCGGGCTCTGTGTCAGTGGCGCACCACAGGTTGGCCTGACCGCAGGTCATGTCCAGAAAGTCTTCCCAAGCTTCGGACTCAAGATGCTTGAGTTCTTTCTTGTCCATGGTTTCGCCGAGTTTGGCCAGCGCGCTTACTGTGTCCATGATGATGGGACCGCGGCCTTCTTTCATCTCAAACAGCATCAGGTGGTTACGCAGACAGGTCGGGGTGATGGCGGCAGTTCCGTAGGGAGCATATTTTTCAAGTTCAGCCTTGGCAGCATCGCTGCCTGCAAAAGCTTCACCAAGACCATTGAGGGTCTGAGCTTTGAACAGGAGGAACCATGCGCCCACAGGACCGTAACCGTCTTTGAAACGGGCCGGGGTGAAACGGTTTTCCATCATGGACAGCTCTGCACCGACTCTCATACACATAGTGTAGGTGGAGCCTGAGTTCCATACCGGATACCATGCACGGCCCTTGCCCTCACCCATCGAACGGGGCTGATAGATGTTCACAGCGCCGCCGCAGGCAACCATCATTGTCTTGCATTTGATGATATAAACTTTGTTTTCACGCACGGAAAAACCGACTGCGCCGGCAATCTGGTTTTCTTTGTTTGCATCCAGAAGCAGTTCTACGATGAACACGCGCTCCAGAATGTTGTCTTCGCCGAGGGCCAGTTTGGCAGCTTCAGCAACGATTCTTTTGTAGGACTCACCGTTGATCATGATCTGCCATTTGCCGGTACGGACAGGCGCGGCACCGGATTTCAGCGATCCGAGTTTCAGACCTTTCTTACCGTCCAGAGTCTTGCCTTTGTCATCTTTTTTCCATACAGGCAGTCCCCATTCCTCAAACAGATGAACGGAATCATCCACATGACAGCCCAGATCGAAAATCAGGTCTTCACGGACAATGCCCATCAGGTCGTTGCGGACCATGCGGACATAATCATCCGCTGTGTTTTCGCCAATATATGTGTTGATAGCCGAAAGGCCCTGGGCAACAGCGCCGCTACGTTCCATAGCAGCTTTGTCAACCAGAAGAACCGACTGACCATCGTCCATCCATTTTTTTACCTCAAACGCTGTACCGCAGGCAGCCATACCACCGCCGACGATCAAAACATCAACTTCTTTTTCCTCAACTTCCGGATCCCTGACAGCCTTGGTCTCGCCCAAAGGTTTATTCGGTAATGCCATATTATTGTTCCTCCTTAAAAAAATTCAGTTTTCAATATTTGGTTTTTAGACAGTTGCAATGGGTTTCGGAAGCTCTCTGCCTTCTGACTCTTCGGTTGCAAGCAGTTGACTCTCAATGTCTTTCCCTTTAAGGTCTGCGTATGCATTGGCCTGTCCTTCGGGGGTTGTACGGATGGGGAACTTGAAGCGTTTTATGGTGCCGTTTCTGAACTTGCAGGTCCACATAACATCTTCGGTGCCCAGCATCGGCATGATGCTGCTTCCCAGCGGCACGAAATCTGCATAACCTCTTACTTCAATTGCCTGGGTGGGGCAAATCTTCACACATGAAAAACATTCCCAGCACTGATCCGGCTCCTGATTGTAAGCCTTCATTGCGTTGGGTTCCAGAACCATCAGATCGTTAGGACAAATATACATACAGGCTGTCTTGTCCCCACCTTTACATCCGTCACATTTTTCAGTGATTACGAAACTTGGCATTTAAACATTCTCCTTAATTACTGTGTTATTAAATTCCATTCTTCCTTACTTAATTTTTTTAGCCAAATTGCTACCCTAATATAATAAACAAACCGTTTCCTTATTCCCTGACTGTCACCAACGGACAGCAACAGGGGGAATTACCTCTATTTGGTCAATTTTATTGCAAAATCATAGCCAGATGTCATTCTCAGCATCCGGACGCGTCTGTCGGGCAATTTGATATCTCTTTTAAAATCAGCTATATAGATAATTTGAGTATAAAAAAACGATATATAGCACCGATCACTTTGCCTTGTCAAGAACTTTCGGCCAATTTATATCAATTTTTGCTTTTTTTTTACATTTTACTGTTATTTTCATCCGGAATAAAAAATGAATGATTGTGTTCAAACGCTGTTTTTGTTATAGCCTGAAATAATAAACACGTTATGAAAGGATGCAAGTTTTGGAAAACGATAATATGATCCCACTTTCACCGAATGACACATTCAGATTTTCATGCTCGGAAAATATCCCCTGCTTTAATGAATGCTGCAGAGACCTGAACCAGTTTCTTACACCTTATGATATACTGAGGCTTAAAAACCGCCTGGGCATTTCATCCGATATTTTTCTGGACCGCCATACTGTCCAGCATACAGGCCCAGAATCCGGGCTCCCTGTGGTCGTATTCAAAACAGATGATGCATCGGAATTGAAGTGCCCCTTTGTGACACCTTCGGGGTGCAGTGTCTATGAAGACCGCCCGTCATCCTGTCGCACATATCCGCTTTTTCGGGTGGTATCCCGGTCAAGGGAAACAGGCAGAATGACAGAGCAGCATGTTCTGGTAAAAGAAGCCCATTGCCTGGGGTTTGAGCAGGGGCACGTTCAGACGGTAAGGGAATGGACTGAAAATCAGGGGATTGCCATTTATAATGAAATAAATGACCTGCTTATGGAAATCATCAGCCTGAAAAACCAGTTTCGTCCCGGGTCCCTGGATATGAAATCAAGACACATTTTTCATATCGCGTGTTATGATCTGGATGCATTCAGAACGCACATTTTTAAAAAAGGGGGTTTGGATGATTTGGACATGGACGCTGATATATCAGAAGCTGCAAAGAATGATGACACAGCACTTTTGAGATTGAGCCTTGAATGGCTGAAACAGACGCTTTTTAAAAGTTAAAAGTTAAAAGTTAAAAGCTGAAATGGCTGAAACGAAGATCAATGCCGAACTTTTCACTTTTCACTTTCCCGACGATTAAGCCATGAAACTTAAAAACAAAGTCGCACTGGTGCTTGGTGCTGTAAAAGGTATCGGGAAAGGTATCGGGCTGGCCCTTGCAAATGAGGGCGTCAGGCTGGCTCTCAATTATTTTGACTGGGAGGAAAGCCTTGCTGAAATGAAGCAGGATTTTGTCCAGACCGGTGCAGAGCATCTTGTCATCAGAACCAACCTGCTTGAAACCGACACCATCCCGGTGCTCATTGAAAACGTCGTCGGTCACTTTGGCCGTCTGGATATCCTGATCAACAACATTGAGCGCGGGGGATGGCCGGTGGTGCATGGCCCATACATTCGGGAACAGTGGGATATTGAGCTGGCAACGACGCTCCGCGCAAAGCAATGGATATTTGATGCAGCCCTCTCACATCTCAAAGCTTCGGGAAACGGTGTTGTCATCAATTTTTCTTCCATTGCGGGAATTGTGGGGAGATCAGGTCCGGCCAGCCTTATTTTTAATGAGGGATATTCAGCAGCAAACCGGGGAATATCCCTTCTGACAGAGACCTGGGCCAGGATGGGCGCGCCGGAGGTGCGGGTCAATGAAATCATGCTCGGCATCATTGACACTCGGCACGGGGATAAAACAAGGGGTTGGGGACTGCTCACTGATGAGCAGAAACAGGCCCTTATGGATCATACCCTGCTGGAACGGACAGGCACGATTGAAGATGTGGTCAGGACAGCCCTCTATATAATAAAGGATGCACCGTTTATGACAGGGAGTGTGCTGCGGCTTGATGGCGGATATGTGCTTGGCGGTGAAAAAGTGGGGCAGATGCCAAAAGGGGTCTTATGAAATCTGTAAGTGTGGGGAGCGAAACCAAACTTTTGCCAATATTTTTTTGCGTCATTGAATCATTTATTGTATTAAGACGATTTTTGGTTGACTGCTGGCGGGAAATCATGTAACAGCGGTTTGTAACAATTTGAAATAATCTCATAAACACAAAAAGACTATGTATATACGAAAAATTGAAATTAAAAATCTGTGGGGAAATGATTTCTCATGGACACTCAATGAAGATGTGAATGTTCTGATTGGCAAAAACGGTTCAGGGAAATCAACAATACTACAGATGCTTAACGAAGCAGTGTTGCCTGTTGAAGACAGCAAGCTGAACTTCAGGTTGTTTGACTCTGTTGATGAAATAATTGTCGAATTGGAAGATGATATTGTAATCAGAGTTGACAGTGAAAGCAGAAGTATAACGGGAAATACGGAAATCACAGATTACAAATTAAATGCAAAACTGATTAACACTTTTGATGTTGCTGAAAAAAGTCTAAGCCCGAATATCACATTGCTTGATTACCAGCTTGACAAGTTAAAACTTGAATTTGTTACTTATCAGAGAGATTTGTCAAACCAGGTTGAAGAAGCATTTAAAAACGATAATGAAATAGCAAGAAAAGCTCAGTTGGAAAGCATTCAGACGATCTATGAAACTAAAAACATGTTTATCAGGGTTCTGACGGAACTGTTTGGTCATACAGAAAAAAAATTTGATGAAAAGGCATTTCTTTTTTTAAAAGCAGGTGTCCAGACACCAATTTTGCCGGAAAATCTGTCATCTGGAGAGAAACAGGTACTGATTATTTTATTAACAACATTGCTTCAGGACAGAAAAGAATATATATTATTAATGGATGAGCCGGAAATATCATTGCATATTGACTGGCAGAGAAGTCTGATTAAAAATATAAGACAGATAAACCCGAACTGCCAAGTTATTATAGCAACCCATTCACCGACTGTTTTTTATCAGGGCTGGATTGAAAAAATGGCAAGAATTGAAGAACTTCAGTCAGCTTCAGATTTGGAAACAGAAAGTGCCATACTGGCAGAAAAAAACAAGCGGTCGGAAGGGCGTGTTCAAAAAATAAAAAGTGATTTCAAAAACTTTTCTGGAGGCATACCGGCCAAGCTGTATCAGTTTAACCGCAAAATCAGCGCATATAACTCATTTACAAGAGAGGAATGCATTGAACTGTTGGACTTTCTTCTTAAAGAAAATGGAATTCATCCTGATGTGATAACATTTACCTCTTTTATCTCCAAGCTTAACAGTTATGCAGATGCAAAAGAGATTTTTGATTTAATGGAAGCAGAGACATATACTCGTTTGTCTCATGTGAGGCCCAATGACATAACTCTTAACATTTTAATTAAAAAAGTGAGCAGGGTTGAACAAGGCATTGAGCTTATTCAAAATCTGAGTAATAACCAGAAACTGCAATTGTATCCTGATATCATAACTTTCAGCACTTTGCTTGGGAAAGCAAAAAATACAGATGAAATCAGATTGATTGAAGAAATGCGAAACTATTACGGAGTAAAAACTAATGATATATACTTAAACAAATTAAATTTCAAAAGGTAGCTTGATGGATTATAAAGAGATTGCAGAAAGAATGGAACTAGATGCTTCTCTGATGAGAGGATGCTATCTTTCTGTGTTGGTTGAAGATATTTATGATGAAAGATTTTGGGAGGTTATTATTGAAAATGTCAGACCGGATTTAAAGGATAAAATTGATTTCCCAAATCCCAGTCCAAAGGGAACACGCGGAAAAGATATTCTGAAAAAGTTCAAAAGTTTTGTCAAAGAAAACTTTATTATTTGTATTGATAGTGATTGTGAATACTTGTACGATGATAAGGTATGGTATGTTGCCGACTATATTTACCATACAGTTGTTTACAGCAAAGAGAATTTCCAGTGTAACCATTTATCATTAAATGAAGTGTGCAGAGATTTAACTCTCAAAAACTATGATTTTAAGGCTTTGCTTGAAAATATTTCCATAAAGGTTTCTCCTCTGTTTTACGTTTGGCTCTATCTCAGAGAGAATAACTTCAGACAGTTTAATGATCTTATAAACAATGAGAAATTTGAGAATGTTTTAAGTTTTGACGGTACTCAATTTAATGATATTGGAGATGAGAATATCTTATGTCAAAGTATAGAAGGCAGAGTGAACGATACATTACAAATTCTTAAAAGCAGAATGGATGAAGGTTGGTATAACTCAGTTTTTACACACGATATTCCTCAAATAAAAAAACGATTAACAGAACAATACTCAATACATGAAGAAGAGATTTTATCATTTTGCTACGGACATGGTGTATTAGAACAATTTGTCAGCCCTTTTATGGTAAAACTCATTGAAAAATTAAAGATTTTAAAGACAGAGGAAATAAGACAGACTCTGAGCGAAGCATCAGATGAGGATATTGACAACACAATCAGTCGTATTGAAAATATTGCACAACAGGACATTAATACCAAATTGAATGACAGTTTCAAGTATCTTGTTTATAGTACTGCTGACAATAAACAGATGCAAAAAATTAAAGAAAAATTAGCTGACGAACTGAATTGCTAGGGTGTATTGTCGGATATTAATAACTGCTTACTCATTGATTATACAGTGAAAGGTGGGTTTCACTTCGCTTCACCCACTCTGCATTTGAAAATTTATTGATGGGTTTTCAGCCACGCTTCAAGCCGCCCAAGCCCCTCTTCTGTGGAAACTCCGGGAACATATCCCAAATCCTTTCTGGCTGCACTGATATCAAACCAGTGGGCTGTTGCAAGCTCCTTTGCGACAAAACGGGTCATCTGGGGTTCACCGCTGATACGGAATATTTTATACACAAATTCAAGAACAGCCCCGATCACCCACGCGGCCTTCTGGGGCATTGACCGCCTGACAGGGCCGAATCCTCCCGCGTTCAGAATCGCGTCAATCATATCCCATAAGGGAACCGGATCACCTTGGCTGATGAAATAGACATTCCCCGAAAGCTCCGGATTTTCTTCCAGTCTGTCCGCTGCCAGAATATGGGCATCTGCTGCATTGTCTATATAAATGGTGTCCACGAGATTCCTGCCATTTCCCACCCTCACCAGCTGTTCTGCCCTTGCAAGAATCCTCGGAACAAGGTGATTGTCTCCTGGTCCCCATATCAGATGCGGCCTCAGTATGATTGTCCTCAGCCCTTCCTTTGCAGCCCTGAGGACACTCTGTTCGGCAATTGCCTTTGTCTTGGGATAATGGGCATGGAATTTTTCAGGATAAGGAGCCGATTCATTCACGCCTTCCATCTGTGTGCCGTCAAAGATCACGCTCGGGGAGCTCGTATAAATGAGGGCACCAACATCATATTTTCGGCAGGCTGCAACAACATTCCGGGTTCCGGTGACATTGATTCTGAAATATTCGGAATATTCGCCCCACACACCGGGCTTTGCCGCGACATGAAAGACCAGATCAACATCCTTGCACACAGCTTCAACAGCATTTTTATCGCTGATATCCCCCTGGAACTGTTCAACACCCAGATCAGCTAGATCAGGGTAAAAGCCCCGGGAGAAACTGTGTACCATATCGCCCCTTTTCAAAAGTCGCCTGACGATTGCTCCCCCGAGGAAACCGCCGCCGCCTGTGACCAGAATCTTTTTGGTTATTTTTGATTTATTATTTGTCATTTTTGTTAAAAATAAAAAGTTGAAATGGCTTTCGTGCTTTGTTGTGGCTGACAACGGCAAAAATTCTGTTGTGCAATCATGGTCCGGGACAGTTCCATTTCTGCACTCCGTCAGTGCCCGGATTTTCATCTGTTCATATGTCGTCGGCGAGCTGACATCATGGGCCGCTTCCAAATATAAAATTCATCATAAATATGTTTTGCAAAAAAATCAATAGGGAACTGCTACAAACAGAGCTGATTATAACGGATTTAGGGAGCCGTGAACGTGCCCGTGAACGGAACATTGCACGGGGGATGTACATATATGTATTTACAGGGGAAATTGCAACATCTGGAGGAAGAAAGATGATGCGGCCTGAAAGTTTAAGCTCAAAGTTCAGTCTTAAAAGCCGCAATA
>JAOZLU010000008.1:17400-29827 GCA_029934695.1 Desulfobacterales bacterium
AAGATGATGCGGCCTGAAAGTTTAAGCTCAAAGTTCAGTCTTAAAAGCCGCAATAAAAAAACAGGGACCTTTCGGCCCCTGTTCTTTTGTCTTAAAGCCCTGCTGTCAATGGGATGGAGAGTATTTTTGGGAGGAAAATTTTCTCGTAAACTGCAGGAATTGAGTTTAATTAAGAATATGAAATCCTTGCTAAACCAAATCCGTGTAGTTTTACAGAATCGGAAAAAGAAAACAAGGGCATTTCGGCCCTTGTTTCTCAATGATCCGTTGCCTTGTTACTGAATATCGCCAACCCGGGAATCCATTCTCCCCATCGTAACTGCATAATTTCAAATAGGCAGAGCAGATAAAGCAAAACGAATTTAAAGGTTAAGTTGCTCATTATACTGGCTTATAGCAACTTCTTCCATCTGAATTCCTATACGCTGAACCGTTCTGTATATAACGCCAGTCTCCTGATCTACGAATGTGCTAAGAATTGCATCTCTTACCCATACTGGAGTGGCAATTACGCCCCTTGGCCCTACGTTGTTGGTTTCGTAGCCAGCATTATTGAAGCCGCCAAACAGATTTGCCATCGCCTTCTTGTCAAGTTCCTTACATATTTCCAAGTCTTCAATCGTGATGTTTGTCATTTTTATTTCCTCCAGATTTTTAATCATAGTATTTGTCATTTCTTTCTCCTTATTGGATTTGGCTGTTTAGTTTGCCCTTGTTTATGTATATGCATTATCTGTACCAATTCACAGACATTTCACATATTTTTTTATAATTACCTGCAACTCATTTATATTTAAAACAATTCAATTTTTTATTCAGGAATCTGACACACTTCCATATATCATTAAGTTGTCTGATATCCGACATATCAATCTATAATTGTTTGCTTTATGCCAACAATATTACAAAAAAAAAGACCTTCGGGTTTTTAAAACCTCGATGGTCTTTCGGGCGGATCCCTCTACTGCAGCAACTTATAAATTCATCCCCTCTTATCTATTATAGAACTTTTAGCATAATATTTGTCAGTCTGGAGTGCAAAGCTTGCTTTGAACTCCAGACAATCTTTTTGTTAAAAGCTATATAAAGAGGAAGGACGAACTTGTTGTACTATTCATACTCAAAATATATTTGCTTCAAAATCTCTCCTCCGTCCACAGAGAGTTTTCCTCTGTGTGTATGACTGCTGCGATCCGGAGATCGTCTGTGACAGAATACCCCTCAGCATAAACTGCTGTACCGGTCATGCAGGCCATCGCCAGCGTAAGAATGAATACCGTGAACTTTTTTTTCATAATTCAATCGTCTCCCTGTTTATAATAATAAGGTATAAAGTATATGTAAAGAATCGGAGTCCCGCCCTCATGCTGGGTATCCGAAATCTATGCATAACTGAGGACTTCATCTCTCGTGAAGTTCGGGGTGAAAAATTTCATGAAACAGAGAGAAAGTCAATGGGGCGGACAGAGTATTCGACCGGGGAAATATGCTACCTGGGGTGTCATCTGAGTACGGCTTTTTTTGTGGCAACTGCTAAGGATGCAATATAAGAAAAGGATAATGAAAAGGGAATGCCTTCTGTGAAACCTCGGAGGTCTGCGGACAAAAAGACCTCAGAGGTTTCCGCAGGAGGCCTTCTGATGTTTTCGATGCTCTGACAGCCTTTAAGGGACTCAGAAAAAATGCATTCCCCCAAAAAACTCGCAAAGGCGCAGAGAGGGGTTCCTCAGCCAGTTTTCCCGTGCCTTTTCTTTGCGCCTCTGCGCCTTTGCGAGAAATATGAGACAAAGGGACAATGCGTTTTTTCCGGGTCCCTAATATCAATTCGTCAAACTTTGGATCGGCGCAGGAATCCGCCCTCCGCGCCGGATAAACCGATTCTCCCCCTGTCCATTATTCACAGGCATGATCACGGACTGCCCCAGAAGCCCCCCGAAATACGCCCTGTCCCCGGCTTTTTTACCTGGCACAGGAATCAGCCGCGTCGCGGTGGTCTTTTTATTGATCACCCCGATGGCCATTTCATCCGCGATAATTGCCGCAATGGTTTCCTCTGACGTATCCCCCGGAAGAGCAACCATATCCAATCCCACGGAACATACACTGGTAATGGCCTCCAGTTTCTCAAGGGAAAGATAACCGGCCTCCGCGGCCTGGGAGATATTCAGGTCTTCACTCACAGGGATAAATGCACCGCTCAGGCCGCCGACATGGGAGCTTGCAAACGCGCCGCCTTTTTTTACCGCATCATTTAAAAGGGCCAGCGCGGCGGTGGTTCCGGGAACGCCGATACTCAACAGTCCGAGGCTCTGAAAAATTTCTCCGACACTGTCTCCCACATTGGGCGTCGGAGCAAGAGAAAGGTCCACGACGCCGAACTGGATTCCCAGGTTTTCGGCCACCTCTCTGCCGATCAGTTCTCCCACACGCGTCACTTTATAAGCCGTCCGCTTGATGAGTTCCGAAATCTGGCCCAAGTCAAGATCAGGATTCGAGGCAATGGCGCGATCAATCGCTTTTTTCACCACACCCGGGCCGCTGACCCCCACATTGATGACCGCGTCTGGTTCGCCCACGCCAAGATAAGCCCCTGCCATAAAGGGGATGTCCTGAGGAATATTGGCAAAAACACAGAGCTTGGCGCAGGCCAGACCATCTTTGTCTGCGGACTCTTTTGCCGCGTGTTTGATGATCTGCCCCATAAGAAAGACTGCGTCCATATTGATTCCCGCATGAGTGGACGCGACGTTCACAGACGCGCAGACCCGTTCCGTTTCTGTAAGCGCATGCGGGATCGCCCTGATCAAAGCCCGGTCTCCTTTGGCGATTCCTTTTTCCACCAGTGCTGTGAATCCGCCGATGAAATCAACATTCACTTCTTCAGCCGTATCATTGAGCGTTTTGGCGACTTCAACCAGTTGGGATGAAGAGAACGGCGCACCCACCACCGCGATAGGACTCACAGCAATCCGTTTGTTGACAACCGGAATACCGTATTTGTCGCCTACCTGATTACAGATATTCACAAAATTTTCCGCAAGCGTGGTGATCCGGGTGCGGATATTGTCATTCAGGCGGTTCAGATCATGGCTGGCACAATCTGAAAGATTAATTCCCAAAGTAACTGTACGCAAATCCAGATGTTCGCTTTGAAGCATCTCAAGCGTGGAAAGTATTTCTCTTTCAGTGAGCATAATTTATTCCTTATTGAAATTAAACCATAAAACAGGGAAGTGCGGAAATTATTTTTCGCACCCCTTCCGGCAGTCGAAATTATTTTTCGCACCCCTTCCTAAACATCCTTTCTTCTGTTCACAACTTGACATCAAGCGGACTCTTCGCCGTATTTTTTTCCTGGGATGAGAGAACGCCTTCAAAGACATAGACCATATTTCCGTTTTCCGTCACCTGCAACTGTCCTGCGCCGCTTTTGCAGAGTTGGTCCAGGGCCGCCCTTGCCTCATCAATAATGAGATTTGTTTCAGCCGCAATCTCCACAGGCGTGACACGACCTCCTTTTGACGCAACCACCTTTAATATCTGCCTTTCTTTCTGTTCTTTTTCTTTTCTCCGATTTCTGAAAAAGTGAGTTATGGTCAGATAAAATCCGAGAATTCCGGTCATTGAGAAAAATACAATCACCGCCAAAAGCGTTTCAACCTTAGGATCAGACTCGCTCAGCAAGTCTGTCGTGGCTGCTGTTATGAAAAAAGTGCTGAACAAAATTGTCAGCACGCCCGTAAAAATCATAAATTTATGCATCTGTCCTCCTATGCAACCGGATTGTCAGTCGCAAATCCCCATTTTAATGCTTCTTGGCTATTTTCCGCATTCTTTTCCAGAAACTGGCCAATTTGCTTTTGTCATCCGCTTCCTGTCCTTTAAGGATGTCTTCGATTCGTATCCTGAGTTGCCAGACTCGGTCTTTCCGCCTTCCTTCCCATTGAATTTCTTCAATGATGTCGTATTTCTCGGCTAAAGGGATCAATGTTTCCGTGACAAAATTGTATTGTCCACCAAGGAACTTCATATTTAACACATTGCCTGTCACGCGGGTTCTTTTTCTGAAAGTATTGAGAAATTTGATCAGCATCTTCTTCTCTCTGCTCTCATCAAAAGGGTCAACAGACCGGGATTTGACATCATAAAACGTGAAACCCATATCAGCAAGTGTATCCACAATAAGCTGGGGCGAATATACTCTGCTGAGTTCCTCTCCGTTTTTGCAAAGAATGATGCCGTCAAACTGGCAGTCCCTGAACATGACATCAGTGATTTTTGCATCATAATCAAATCCCGCTTCGTTGAATTCGCATGACTCAAAGCGAACATTTTTCCATTCCACACCGAGAAAACTGGCGTTGACGAATTGACCGTTTCTTATGGTCACATTTTGAATCTTCGTATGTTCAAAAACAATGCTGGAGAACACCACCTTCGCGTCAAAGGTCACCACAGATTCAAACTCGGTGTCGCTCATCAGATAGGGAATTATGGTTCCCACATTTGTCTGAAGATAGGTCGGTCTCCGCTCACTGTTCACCATTTCCTCAAGATTTTGTATGATTCTTTCAATGTATGAGGGCTCCTTTGGCAACATCGAAGCCATATATTTTGCCACAGAATCAGGCAACTGGGCGGTGGCCAGAAATCTCAGACAGATAGCTCCCTTGTCAAGAATCTCTTTGAAGTGGCAACTTATAAAATAGTTTTTGAATTCAGGATGTTCAAATTTTCTGTAAACATAATTTCCGTCACCCGGAATCAGGAGTACGTGCATTTTGACCATGTCAATAATCTGCCGCCTGTTGTCCTGGGGAATGTGCCAGTCATCCATCAGGATGGCGAGCGTATCTTCTATGAATTCAAGTCTGATTCTTTCCTTCTGAGATCGCCACATCTCTTCGGCAACCAGCGACAAAAAGGTTATATGCTGGGACTGGGAAAGATAGGGTTCCCCGGTTTCTCTCATTTTCCACTTCTGAGTGACTTCTCTCTCAATAAACGCCTCGATAACCGAAGCCACGCCTTCAAGCGGATTTTTCATCTTTCCGACAAACTCGGCCGGAGACAAATCGTACCGTAACAGGCCGCGGGCAATCTGGGCCAGCAAAAAAGGTTTGGCCAGCATCGGATGAGAGGGGTCATCATTCAATTGACGCAGAATCTCTTTGTAAATCCGGTCCGGGTTGTCAAATTTCTTCTCATCTGTGGTGATCTTTTCCAGATACTCAATATCTTCATCTTTTGTCCAATCTTTCAAGTGAAGCTGATCATATTGAGAATCAGAAGAGACTGAAGCGCTCAGAAGCCTTGTTCTTTTAACATATTCCTCAGCGTCAAAAAAAGTTCTTCTTGACGCTGTGATGATGGTACCCGACTCTCCCAGCATCTTCACAAAATGTGATATCGCGCCGAGAGCATCGTTGCTGCCCTGTTCAGCAGCCAATTCGTCAAACCCGTCAATAGCCAGCACAAGAAGTCCGTAACGGAGCAGGGTGATAATGGACTGCATATATAATCCGCTGACCCTTAATTCCCCCAGATCTCCAAAAAGAGCCTCATTCAGTCTGAGCAGTTGCCGGCCTTGCAAATCCACATGCCAAAATAAAAAGCTGCTCTGATTGGCTGAAAATTTCTCAGCCTGCAAATATTGCATTTGTCGGAGCAGAACGGTCTTTCCCAGCCCCGCGTCCGCTGTGACGAAGATCACTCTTGTGGTAAAAGGCAAGGGATTATTACATATTTCCATGAGCAGATTCAGCGATTTGTCGCTTTTACTCGGATCCGAAGCGCTTTCAAGTTCCGCAGGCCCATTAATAAAGGTATCCGGTCGTGTGCGCCTTGAAAGAATTCTCTCTGCAAGTATGTCAAGCCTTGCCAATTCTTTTGAAAGAAAAGTACGATAGGGAAGATCCCTGTCTCCGGTACTGATGAGCAATTTTCCATCTGCATCCTTATGGAATCTGCATTGCACTTCCCTGCCAAACCGGCTGAACAATATCTCTCCGTCACGTTCGACAATGACATCATCCTCATTATCCGCAAAGGCTCTGATGTCATGTTCCACGTCTTTCAATAATGGATGCATTTTTAATTTCCTTTCACGCTGACTTTCAACCCCATGGCGATTAATCGGTTGAATATGTCATAATTATAATTGGAATTTGTCCTTAACAGGCATATTTGTCCGGGTTTTCCAGTATAGTTTCTGGCAGCTATGGCCATGGAAGGGAGCATGTCAAAATCGTCTGATGCCACAATGATCTTTTCAACCCGCTCATCTTCTGACAATGTCACAATATCGCATGAGAGCATGGTGTCCACCATTTTCTGTTCGACAATTTTGAATGCCTCCTGATTTGTCACAGGGCATCCCGGGACAGGGCATTTTTTGGTTCTTTTTTTGGAAAATCTGAAAAGGATACGGACCGGACAGGTTTCATTGGTTCCCGCACATCCCGGGGGAAGTCCGCTGACAACCCTTAATCTGGGTATTCCGGAACGCGTGATTGCGGTATTGTCCCACTGCAAATCAGGCATGGAAATCAGGCGCGTCACCAGCTCTGTTTCTCCGTCCGTGGAAACCCGTTCCGAATGCTTGTAAAAAGGAAAAATGTCAAAGGATGAGAGACTCTGCTGGATTCTTGAAGCCAGATTCGTCAGAGAGCCGTTTTCCATCCATCCGCCATATAATCGGAAGCTTATGAATTCGGGCCTGCTGTTGCTCTTCAAAACCCGGCTTGTCAACTGATTCAGTTCAAACTCCAACCAATCGAAGTCCGGATCGGCCGGCTTGTAATCAAAGAAGTTGTCAAAATCTATCAGTATATAAACCATCAGAAAATTCTTTTTTTTCCTCAAAATTTTTCATAGCAATGGCAAGACACAGATTTTGCCTGCGACCATTCTTCTGCCGGACGGGGTTCTTGTGCCGGACGGGGTTCTTGTGCCGGACGGGGTTTGCAACCCCGTCCGTAATGTTCAGCTATCCGTAACTTCAAAACATCTCGGACGGTAAAGAAACCCAGGCGCCTCGCTCTCCTATCCATGTTCAACAGTAAATATATGCGAGTGAAGGTTGGATATCCACTGTTTGCCTTCCTGGGTGACGCGAAGATAGCGCAAAGAATCCTGAATATAAGGGTGTACGACGTTCCAGAAAAATTTTGCATAGCTCTTCCGCATGTCTTCCGGGCTTTTGTAGCCGATGTTCTTATTGGTTCCCGTCTCCTCGAACTCGTAGAAAAGCGCAGGGATTTTACGCAGGTAACTCGGATCACCGAGCTGACCGACCAGGTCCGCACCCCTTACCAGTCCCTGGTAAGTTTTGGTATCCTTATGAAAGTCGTCATCCGGGATGGGAAAGCGAGTCATTTCAATGCAGGAGGCAATAAATTCAGCATCGCCGTCAAAGAGACGCTTTCCGCCGAAACGCTCACGGATGAACAGTTTCCCGCGGTCAACATGATAAGGCGTAAGCGACGCACTGGTTCCGCCGGGGGGGATTTCCACTGTTTTTCCGTCAACGCCTGTGGCAAAGGTATTGCCATGATCCTGCTGGCATATCCCTTTCACAAAACCGATATCGTGGCACAGGCAGGCCATTACAAAATTCATCCAGTCTTTGGGGGTGACGCCGCCTTCGGTCAGGTGTTTTCCCCTGAGAATTTCCTGTCCGCACATCGTGACCATGATGGTGTGTTCGACATTATGGTAGAGGGCGTCGCAATTGGAAATATTTTCAAGGGCGAGATGTCCTGCCCATTCGGCAATGTTGACAAAATTAGGCTCTATCAGTCCGTAAGATCGCTTGTATGAAGACTTAAGTTCCTGTACAAAAGGTTTTATGATAAGTTTGTGAATATTCAGCATTGCCGATTTATCCTTTCTGATTTTACAATCCTCATTGAGCGTAACAGTTCATTATGATCGCCCGCTTTTTCCAAATCCTTATTATTTAAAGGTCTTACCAATCTGAGAAATTCATTTTCAAAACTGCTTTTATGTATCATAATATCACTTTGGATGCAAGAAAAATTTCTGATTATAACGCTTTCAGGGGAGGCCTGAAATCAGCCCTGCGTCGCACCTTTCTAACCACAGAGGACACAGAGGGGCACAAAGCTTGAACCCGGGGCACAAAGCTTAAACCTGCACGGGTTCGGCCGGATATGTCTGAGGGCAGGTGCGGGAGTCTCCCCTGGATCCGTTATAATCAGCAAAATTTCAATCAGAAATGGATTTCCCGAGAGAGGCCGCCTCCGTCCCGCGTCATTCAATTAACTTTCGCGTTTCCAATGCAGATTCAGCTATTTTTTTAATGGTGTCAACAAGCGTTGAAAAATGTGAGTTCGTACATATAATGAACTGGGTAAACAGAGCATCCAGATAATAGCGGTTTCCTGCATTAAGAGATTCTATGATTGTAAACGGAAGATTAAACCCGCTTTTATAATATCTGGCTCTTTTTCGTTCAATAACCATTGCCTTGTCGCTTTTTTGAAGCTCTTTCAGCCGGGAAATCTCACTCATACACTGAGATTTGAATCCCGGACTGTAATCTGAATGAATGATCAGACAGGGGGCCGGCGTGGCAATCTCCTGAAATTCGGAAGCGGTCTCAATCTGCTGCCCGGTTGCGTCTTTATTCAGCGTGAACAACTGCACATTTGTCAGGAAAATGGGACAGAACAGAAAAGGCACATTCTCATCAGGCTGATCTTCAATGTAAAACAGCACGTTTTCTGTCAGCAGCCGGGGAAGCGCATATTGCAGTTGTGAAATGCCCTGCCTGAACACAGAGTCATCGGTATCCCCTTTTGCCAGATCAATTTCAAGCCCTTTCTGGCAGATCGGCAGTTCAGCATCAAAGACAGCCGCAGCATCTGATTCAATGGTGTATGAAGAAAATTTGTCAACAATACGGAGGGTGCTCCCCAAACTGGCAGGAGAACATTCACGTTCATTCGGATCAGGCAGGAAAAGCCACGCTGCATCCGGATGCCTCTGCCTGCACTCAACCAGAAGTTCCAGTTGAGCCGTAATTTCAACTGAATCAGAAGACTGTTCCCCGTCCGGATCAGGGAAAGGCGTGTGTGATTTGGCGTGCAGATCAATAAACAGATCATTGATGAATTCAAAATCACTCCGGGCATATTTGTAATCCGAATTCACAGCAAAACCTTTTGATACAAGCACTCTGCCCGCTTCCAATTCCAAAGGCATGCTTGAGGAAAGCAGGCCAGTTTTCCATTTTAAATTATCGGACAAAACAGTTTATTCCTTATAGTTTATGTTTTTTGACTTGACAGACAGTTTTATCTTTAATAATGCCCCTTCAGATTTCCTGATTATAACGGATTCAGGGAAGGTGCAGTTCTGTGTCACGAAATCCCAGATTCCACAAAATCTTTTTCTGTGCAGTTTTGTGTTTTGGTGCTTTGGTGGCAGGATTTATTTCAGTCGGGAAATCGGAAACTCCTAAATCCGTTATAATCAGCAAAAAAATCTTGTAGCATCAAAATGCTTATAAGGCAAGACTTTTGACAATCATTGACGTTTAGGGATTTATAGCGTATGGTTGGTTTGAAAGTGGAAAATGGAACAAAATACTTGTTGAGTCGCAGATATCAAATGTGTTATACTTAATTTTTTTTTTGGAAGATACAGCAGATTTCATTGAAAATCGAAACGTAAACCGACGGAATCCTGATCATTATTGCCCGGATTCACAGCAGGCTGATTCTGCCAGTCTTTATAATCCTGTGAATCATGTTTCAGACAAGTAAAAGTAAAAAATGACTTTCATGCTTTATTGTGGCTGATAATTAATTACTTAACTGTTTATATGAAAATAAATTTTAAAATAAAAAGGAGTAAATGATGGTTAGAGAAGTCGAATTCAGGACAGCCGATACGATCTCCTCTTTTCTGAATCTCATCGCATACCTTATCACCCCTATCCTGTTTATATGGGCTGTGAACACGCTTTTTGACTGTGGAATAGCGACGACATTCAAGACATGGCTTGCGGGCCTTATTCTTACCATGCTTATCAGGTTTCATCTGAGAGGAACATCCGATTCCTATGATGAATACTATGATGATGAAGATTATTACGACGAGGAGGCTGATGACGATTATGAAGATTCCAAAGAGCAAAAGGCAAGACTGAAAGCCAAACTGATGGCTTGCCAGAATCATAAAAACAAGAAAGATTCGCCTCCGGATGAATCCTGAACAAAGTGCGTCGGGCATCCCGACTTCAGACTGTATCCGTTGCGGGATTTGCTGCAAAAAGGGAGGGCCGTCTTTTCATCATGAAGACAGAATGCTGATTGATAAGGGTATCATTTTATCAAAATATCTTTATACCATCAGAAAGGGGGAACTGGCTTATGATAATGTCAAAGGGTGTCTCCTGCCGACAGATTCGGATATAATAAAGATAAAGGGCCGGAAAGGCTCCTGGGCCTGTGTTTTTTTTGATGAAAACAAAAACAGTTGCAGGATTTATGAAAACAGGCCATTGGAGTGCAGGGTGCTTAACTGCCGGGATACACGGGAAATTGAGCGGATATATGCTGAAAAGCGGCTGACCCGGAAAGACCTGATGGGGAATATAAAAGGACTGTGGGACCTGATTGAAGCCCATCAGTCACAATGCAACTATGGAAAAATCAGACATCTGATGAAAGATTCGGAGGATAAAAAAAATGACGCGTCTGAGTCCCTTCCTGAGATGCTTCGATATGACAGGCAGATTCGCCTTTTACTGACAGAAAAAAGCGGCATTGACCCGGAGATGACGGATTTTCTGTTTGGCAGGCCGCTCACGGAAACGATCAGGGCTTTTGGCGTAAGGGACTCATGAGATTTCTCAGGGGAGTGTGGAAATGAGCGGCGATATTTTCGCGTTTTCAATTCAAAACCAAAAAGAGAGGAAATGATTTCATCATTCACAGAAAAAACCCTTGACTTTCTTGAGTATTTTGGAGAATCCTCTGCGACTGACAAAGCATTTCGCCGCATCATCAAAGCAGGAAACGGAGAGAGGAAATTCCTGAGACTTTTAAAAGCAGCAGGCCATGACAATAATCCCGGAGCCTTTTTTTCAGAACTTGTCAGCAAATTGGAAAAAGCAGAGAGCTACGCGTCCAAGCCTATAAAAATAAACAATATCACCCTGCCGCATCTTCTCATCGTCTCCCTTTTGGAAAAACTCATCCCAAAAAACCATCTCATCTCAGTCAAAGACGTGCCTCAGTTGGAAAAACTGACCAACAGTGTAATACCGGAAAAAAATCGTGCGGATATGCAGAAGATCATCGAAATGTATCCGGTAAGACTCTCCATGCATACAATTCGCCAAATGAGAGTCTCAAAAGCAGTCGCACGTCAGTATCTGCCGTTTCCGGAAGAATCAGACCTGACAGGGCAGGCCGATACCTGGACCGGACATTTCCACAGAGGCATATTAGAACAGATGTATCAGAACAGGGCAGTTTTGCTGCTGAACATGAGTTGCCCGGTCTATTGCCGATTCTGTTTCAGAAAACACAAAGCCTCCCGGAATCAGCCGCGTCCCACTCTGGAAGATGTGAAAGAGGCAACAGAATATATAAGACAATCGCCGAGTATAAAGGAAGTGCTGCTTACCGGCGGAGACCCTTTTCTGAACAGAGAGACGCTTTTATATGCCATAGACCGTCTGAAGGATGTCTCTCACGTTCAGACGCTTCGCATCGGAACCCGCTCTGTCTCCTACTACCCGGACCTTTTTTATGCGGATAATGCAGCGTGGCTCAAAACACTTAAAATGAAAGGTTCAGAGTTGCGTCAGAAAGGCAGACGCATGGAAATTGGCACCCATTTTATTCATCCGGATGAGGTTTCCCCGGAGAGCCTTGATATTATCTCCGATCTGGTGAAACATGGGATCACGGTATATGTGCAGACACCGTTTCTGAAAGGCTGCAATGAGGAAGGCGCTGATCTGACAAAGCTTTTCAGCCTGCTAAGAGGTGCGGGCGCGGAAATCCACTACCTCTTCGTTCCTTGTGAGCCGGTCCGGGGGACCAGCGCATATTGGACATCTGTTTCAAAAGGACTGGATGCGGCAAACTATCTGCGGGCGAATCTGTCTGACCGGGCCTTTCCAAAAGTCTGCGCGTCCACTCCCATCGGTAAAATTGACTGGCATGTCAGCGGATGGGCTGTTGAGAAGGACAAGAAGAATGAGGGGTCTATATGGGTCAGGACTCCCTATACCCCGGATTATTTCAAGGCTTTTGCGCCAGCCATCAGCGACTCGCATATTATCCGTGTAAATGCAGAAGGTACAATAGATGTCAGTTGTATGGCGACCATGGGGGATGACACCCTGTTTTCCTCCCTTGCCTCATCCACTGCCCGGTCTGGATCC
>JAOZLU010000008.1:29927-31058 GCA_029934695.1 Desulfobacterales bacterium
GGATCAGAGAATCCCTCAATCAGTTGTCAATACAGGCTCTTCAACGCTCTTCAGAATCCATAAAACACAGGCTGAACTGGATGCCGAAGCAAACACTGACGATATTGAATATATAAAAAAGCATGAGGATATCACGGATGTCATTATCTCATCCAAAAAAGATGTGATTGAATCACTTTACCGGATTGGCGATATCATCAAAACGCTTCAAAAAATCCGCCATTTAAATGCTGTTCGGCTCCGCAGCCTGGATTTCAACTACTCGCCTGAAAAATATTCTCACACAGCCATTGACAACCTGGGGAATCTTAACAGACTGACGATTGTCAATCCCCTGAGACTGGAGATAGAGACACAGTTTCTGCATTCAGACGAGTTCCGACCGGCTCACGCAAATCTGGTGAACGCATTGCATGAGAAAGGGATCACAGTCTATAATAATACGCCCTTATTATCCCAAATAAATGACACTCCGGACGAGATAAACAATATCGCGTATCAGTGCAGAAAGATTGGCATTGAATTTCACCATCTTTATGTTGCAGGTCTGCCGTTGCAGAAACGATGGAACAAAAATCGTCCGATTGATATAAATGACGTGATTGATATTGGAAGCCGGCTTCGCAGGAACGGGAGCGGAAGAGAGATTCCCAGATATATCATCCGCACGGAACTGGGAGAGGCTGATTTTGGCCTGACTTCGAGAATATTTCAGGACAACGGACAGATATGGGTTAAGCTTCTGCCGTATAATTTTGAATATTATAAGAATATGCGTCCGGATTTTTCCTGCCCCACCGGTGTTAAAGCAGATGCGGATGATAAGCCCGTGGTGTCTGTCGCTGGCCTGAAAATAGGGGTAAGCAGGGATTATTTTCTGTTCTGTAGGGATAAGTGAGAACAGTCCGGCAATTCACCGCCATCTACACGGGTTTCCGTAATGTTTTTGCTCTGGGTCGGACTCAGGCCGGACGGGATTTCTCAGGCCGGACGGGATTCCTCAGGCCGGACGGGATTTGCAATCCCGTCCGTAACATTTCTGACGGTTCGGATTTGATCATGACAATCCGGACGGTGGGTGATTCTCGCCTCCGGCTCTGCCAAAATTTCATTTTGGCACTCCTTCCGGGT
>JAOZLU010000008.1:31158-34202 GCA_029934695.1 Desulfobacterales bacterium
GATTCTCGCCTCCGGCTCTGCCAAAATTTCATTTTGGCACTCCTTCCGGGTCGGTTCGGATTTGATCATGACAATCCGGACGGCGGGGGATTCTCGCCTCCGGCTCTGCCAAAATTTCATTTTGGCACTCCTTCCTCCGGGATTTGCCAGTCCGGCAGGAGCAGTCAGGGAACCTGATTTTTCTCTGAGTTTCCGAAAAGCAGGTCATATCCGATCATTGCGCTCAGGGCATGTTGGACATAATCAATGCGAACCTCGCCTGCTCTCGCATTGAATGAAGCCTTATATTTCGGATGATCGGCCCGCAAAGGGCGAATCGCACGCGGGATCGCACCGATATATTTGCCGGAGCGTATCTGGGAACGGAGAAGAAAGCGGATGCCTTCATGCAATGCGGATATAATGCGTTCCCGCAACGCCTTGTTTTTCTGCGGCAGAAAAGAAATCGCCGCGAGCAGACCTTCCATCATGGTCGCCGTGGGAGTGACGCGGCCATCGCCTGTAAAACATCCGTATTCAGTTGAATTTTCCGGATGTTGCACTTTTTTGGCGAGAATGCTTTCACATATCTGTATTGCGTGTTGCAGAAATACTTCCCGGAGATATGCGCTTTCCCGGAGTTCCGGAAGCACCATCAGCCTAACCGTAGCGAGAAGCGCCCAGTGGTCCGCCTTGACAACAGATTTTCCGGAACGGATACGGGCCAGATATGCCATTCCGTCTGCCGCACTCCGGAGCCATAGCGGGGAGGGGTCTTTTTCATGCAGCATGAGCAGTCCCAAAACAGCCTCCCCGGGATAATACAGGGATGTCCATGAGTCATCCCTTCCGCCTTTAGCGGGAATGTATTTTGAATAAAAACTTCCGTCCAGTTTCTGCATATACACGATAAAATTTCCCATTTTTCGCAGATCATCAACGGAAGTGGTGCCGGGCCTGATTTTCTCTATATTGAGCAGGGCCACAAGTCCCAGGCCGGTTCCTCCGAGTTTTGCCTGGGGAATTTTTCTTTGCCTTGTCACTTCCGGACGGGACCAGACAGCGAGCAGGTCATCTCTTTTCGGAACAGGTCCGAGCGATTTTTCCCTGATGAATCGGGCAGAAAGATCGAATATGTTCCCCATATTCTCATCCGGGTATGTCTGTCTGTACGTTGCCAGGGCATAAATTGTTCCTGCATGTCGGAGCATGTTGTACTTCGGTTTCGGGACAACCGCGGGGTCAAGGTTGATACGGTAAGCAAATTTTCCGTCGTCATGAGATGCGTTTATTAGATAACGGGCTGATAAACGGATCGCTTCTTTAAGGCGTTCAGGATCAACGGCACTCTGCCCGGGTTTGTCATTTGATTTTTGATTTTTGTTTTTTGAAGAATAGACATGTCTTAATGCCAGGATTACCGCATGCATCTGGTGCTGGGTGACATCTATCCGAAGGAAGGGCTCCTTTTTGTGATTCATCACACCGCCGACAGCGAGGGGGTCAGCAGTTGGATGGCCACCAAGGAAATTGTTGCGGGATTGCAGCGGGCCGCCCACCTGCCAGGTGATCAGTTTGAACAGACCTTTGTCAATGACATTCCCCAGATCATGCAGAGCCGCCTCATGGTTACGGGCTTTTGCCACCTGATATGCGTGTATGATCCCCTCATAAGCGTAGGCGGTATTCCGTTTTCGCTTCAGGACTTTACGGGGGTGAACCATCCACCATGAGAGAGAAAGCACATAATCCCCGAAGGTTTCCGCATTTTTCCATCCTGCGTCCTGATATTCCCAGAAGGCCATGCAGCTCCACTGGAAAAAGCCTTTTGTCTGTTTGGCATTCAGATTCTTCCGCCACTGATCCACTGTATAATATTTTGCCATGACAATGGCCGAATCTTCTATCAGGGGAATCAGGTCGGTGAATCCGAGATATTTTGCCGCTTTAATCAGGCAGAGCATGGTTTCTCCGTCAAAATACGGGCTGAATTTATGTCGTCTGCCTTTGTTCCCCCGAAGGTCGTAGCCCTGAGAAAAATGCTTGTTCTCAAGATGCATGAATTTAAGAAATTCAATGTATCCCTTCAGATGTTTCTGCAATGTTTTCCGATAGTCATCTGCAATAGCCGCATGACCGTCTTTTTCCGTCCTGAGATATTCAATGATGCTCAGCGTCGTGAGTGCCACGGTTCCGGTCTGGCAATAGGGATTTCCCGGATAGGCAATGAGCAGCGATCCCCTGACCGGTCCCTTTCGGGTATGGTCAAAAAAGAATTTCAAGCCTCTGTCCAAAGCCTTCCTGTTTTCTGCATTCTGTTCATACTGATACATCAGTGCCATGGACCACAGTGCGCCTGCCTGACGAACCTGATTATCTCCCGGATTCAGACTCTTTTTTACAAAGTCATATTCATAATTGAAATTTCCTCCTGTTTTCTGATTGTTGACCATAAACTGACGTCCTTTATGAAACGAAGTCTGCAAAATTTCAGATGTCAGTCGTTTTTCCCTTTCGCGGGCATCCCATTCCAAAGTGCTGAGATGCTTTTTCATCCAGGCTGGAAACGATTCCAGCGTCACCCGCTCCGTTATCGGGAGGGAATGTGTCTTACGGGTTGTCTTCTTTGCCATCATATCTCCGGCAGGGCACAAAGCAAAAACCATTGTCAGCAATATCGCCAAACATATTGTTATTTTGGAAGATTTCTGATTTTCCCTCCGGGTCTGTTTTCCTGAAATGATCACAGACCCAAAATGCCGAAAGCTGTCTGAAAATTTTTTTGTCATCGAATCACCAAAGAATTTTGAACACGTTTTATATCTATCCTGACACGGGCAATGATTGGCCAGATGGTTATCTTCATACCAATTATGCAGGCACAACACTGCCCTGTTTCTCGGCTGACAAAGCAACTGAATCCTCTGTGTGCCGCCTCAACTCATGATCCAGCCCCCGTTCCCTCAGAAACATTTTGATCAGGCTGATTGTCTTTGTTGACGGCTTCAGACTGTTTCGGGTATGTATTCCCTCAGTGTCGCCTCGACTGTGTCAAACAGGTCTTC
>JAOZLU010000215.1 GCA_029934695.1 Desulfobacterales bacterium
CTGATTATAACGGATTCAGGGGAGGCTCCCGCACCTGCCCTCAGACAGATCCGGCCGAACGTGCAGGTCTGAGCTTTGTGCCCCGGGTTCAAGCTTTGTGCCCCTCTGTGCCCCCTTTTGTGTCCTCTGTGGTTAAAAAGGTGCGACGCAGGGCTGATTTATTTGAGCCGATAATGACCTGCCGCTCTGCCTCCCTGAGCCCCACAGTCAGGAAATCACTAGGGCTGACAGAGTTCAGGGGAATATCCCATTTCAGAGGGTGAGACAGGTTCAGAAGCGTCATTGCTTTTGTGATATCATAATTGCTGAAGGTTTCTTTTTCCATGTTTTCACCTTTATTCTTAGGTTTGTTGCAAAATCAGAGTGAATCTGCAATCCCCCGTCTCACCTTCACCCCTGCAATAATAAGGAATATTTCTTACGTTCTCATTGAAGGCATCCCATGAATGCCTCAGAATAAGCAGTTCATGGGCATTGTTCACCACAGCTTCAAGCTTTGAAGGATTGTCATATATCTTTTCCAGGCAATTCAGATACGCATTTATATTATCATACGGATCAATCAGAAAACCCGTTTCCCCATGACAAATAAGCTCACTTATGCCGCCCACATCTGACGCTACAACAGGCAAACCCAGAGAAATTGCTTCCAACAACACATTCGGCAGGCCATCCCACTGCGAAGTGTATAAGAACAAATCATACTGTTCCGCCGGCAGAGACGACAGTCCGTCAAAGCTTCCGTGATAAGTCATATTTTCCAGTTCTGAAAATATGTTTGTATAAACATCCGTATCAAGAACGGGTGAGCCATAGACATGAAATCTGAACGACAAATTTTTGCATTTTTTTGCGATTTCAATCAGGATATCCGGCCGTTTCTGTCTGTCCAGTCTTCCGGCCCACAGTATGTCGAAATATTCTTTATTCAGACCACCTGTCTCGGTTATCTCCTTTTTCCCGGGCTGAAGCGGGTACTGCTTTGAAATAGCGGGCGCAGGATGATAGTGGACAAACATTTTCTTCGCGTCAAACGCGCAGATTTCCTCTAATTTCTTCAAGTGTGCGAGGTTATCCGTGAATATGGCTTCCAGATAATCAAAGCATTTTGGCACATACATAACAGGATACCCTGCATACCTTCCTTCTTCTGTCATATCAATGCAGAAAAGGGAGACATACAATTTCGAGATGCTTTCCAGAGCACCGCCGTACTTGACAAAAACCCGGTAACAAAGGTCTGAATTCACATTATGAATGACCTGCGGTGCCATCTGCAACAGGAGTCTGATGAGCAGTTTCTCCTGTTCTTCACCGGACAGATATGCGTACATTTTACCAAATTCGATGAACCGGGTCTTTTCAGGAAGTCTCTCTTTCCACGGAGAATCAATATCTGTGGTGGAGATCACGACAATGTTGTCCGCCAGCCTCTGGATGGTCAGCGACTGAATGTAGTTGATGGCCTCGAGATCCGATCCCCCTTTGAGCAGCCAGGGAACCAGGAACACATGACTGACATTATCTCCGTAAAGCCTGCAAAGCTCCAAGTAAGGCTCGACAATACGGGATGTCGGCACATGATAAAAGGGGACGTTCTCAATGAGATGCTTTTCAGGAAAAAGCCTGGGTTCGATTTCGTGGATCGCCCGCCATTCCTCAATTAACCATGCCGGCAGCCTGGGTTCGGGTTCAGTAACGCTCTTCTGGACAATCTCAGGCTGAGTATCTTCTGTCTCCGAAACAGGCTCAGGGATTTCACAGGGAGTCTCCGGAACAACTTCAGGGATGGGTTCAAAGGCGGTCTCCGGGAGATTTTCAGGAATTACATGGGGATGAATTTCCGGCGGTCTGATCAGTTCTCTGACAGCCTCCCGTAAAGCAATTGCAAAGTTGTAGATTCTCGGATGCAGATGCACTATCGGTCTGAAAATGACCTTTAAAGCTTTGTAAAAGTAGCGGGCAAAAATATAAATCACACTGAACAGATAGTGCAGATTTTTTCTGACGGTCTGATTCTGAATCATTTGATCTCCGTTAATGTTATAATGTTTCTGATTCTAACGGATTTTGTGGTCGTATATGATTTCAGACAGTCACGATCCTGAAAGCCAGTCTGAAGGACAACCTTCACAAACCGCGGACAGACGCTGATGAGCCTGTAGGCCGTCTGCGTTCATCTGCGGTTCACAATTTTCAGTCCGTATCGGAAACCGCAGAAACCGTTAGAATCAGCAATGTTTATATCTGTAGGGTGGGTGAAGCGAAGCGAAACCCACCTTCATCCCATAAGTACCCGGCCAAAAATTTTCCGGGATTTTTCCTGAGAAAACAGCTTTCACAAACCGCGGATGAACACGGATGAACGCGGATGAGTCCGGCAGACAGGCCGTCTGCGTTCATCTGCGGTTCACAATGAGAAAGTTGTTCCTCATATGCAGATACCTGAAAACATATGGCCAGGTACTTATCATTTGCGGGATGAAGCGAAACTCATCAGTATCGTTATGACAGGAGTGCAAAGCCAGGATTTGTGCATACGCGCACTACGTTTGGGTTTGCCAATCCGAGCTTCAGAGGTGACAGCTCCTGGTACTGCTCCCGGAGCAACCCCGGCACAGTTCATCCTTCAAACCCGGTCACAATTTCCCTCTTTTCAAGATAGGATTCAAGCCTGCTTTCAAATCCGTGCCTGCTGAAAAAAGCCAGTCTGAGTTCCTTGTCGGAAAAGCGGTCATCATGAAGCCGGACAGCTTTTTCCGTGAACTCATCCACGGTTTTTTCGGTAATTTTGTTCAGATATCTGGGGAGATAATTCTTGCACTGCACCATAATGACGGACTGTTCTCCTTCCAGAACAACATCAATCTCCTCACCGCTCGGCAGATGATAACCGATTATGGGAGTAAACGCCGTGACACTGATTCCCTGTACGATTCCGCCCTTGCCGGCGATAATATTCTGAATAAGCTTCAGCAGCACCTCCAGTTCGTAATAACGGCCCTTGAGATTGTTGTGTCTGCCCTGCAGCACGTCGAGTTTTTTGCGCAGTTCCTCGGCCTCATCCAGGTCCATCTCCAGTTGTTCGGAACAATCTTTCAAGTGATCCAGCATGTTGTCATTTTTGAAATAGCTGTCGAACTCTTCAATGGGCAGACCGTACAGATCAGCATGAAGCGTCATCAGAACTTTTTTCAGGGTCCGGTCGAACACGCCGCCGTATCTGCCTCCCCTATCCTCGATCAGGTCATATTTGTGCAGCAGCTTCAACTCCCTTCGGAGTGTTTCCTCATCCATATTGAGCGACATGGCCTGCCTGAGCTGACTCGGATAGTACCACTCTCCCTCGTGCCGGCACAGGAAATATGTGATTCTGCGCAGGTTGACGTTGTTGACACCGTTCATGGCATACGACAGATATTCTTCCCAGTCACTCCTGATACGGCCTTTTTCAACTTCCCATGCCAGGGCTTTGTCCGTGTCGTCAAAAGTGGAAATTTCAGGCTTGCCCATGTTCGGAGCCAGCAGATCAACGATCCGTCCCGGGACATTGTTGGTTATATGCACAATGTATCCGGCGGTTTCCCTGTCTATATGATATCCGAAAAATTTGGCATAATTCAGTGTCATTTCTGTTGACTCGGACTCATCCATCCGCGGTACCAAAATTTCAGTGAACCGCTGCGGCAGATACCGCATCAGATCATAGGAGACGACCCCCATCAGCGATCCGGTGATGAGCAGGGGGGCCACCCGGCTCTCGGCCGACGACATGTAGGCTTTGCAGGGTTTGTCCTCTACTCCGGCATCAGTGTACATGTTCAGGTATTGGAATTCGTCGAGCATCTGCACGACCTGATCCTCCACGCCGACCATGGTGGCAAATCCATCGGGAACCCCCACCGCCGCGAGAACATACTCATATTGGGGCATTTCCAGTTGGGACATACGCATGCTGTTTTTCAGACGAGCCGTGATTATTTCTTTGTTCGGCACTGACAGTGGGGCAATTTTTTCCAGAAGCGTCCCGATGTCCGGTATCCTGGTGTCCGGTTTCACGGCAGTCCGGTTCCAGGTGATGTCGCGGGTGTAATATCCGACAACCTGCATATAAAAGCGGATGGTAAAATCAATGTAGAATTCCTGTCCGCTGCGTCTGCCTTCGGTGAACTCATAGTAAAACGGGATCAGCCCTTTCCGTTCGCTGTACAGAATGTTGTAAAGACGTTCGAGGACAAGGCTTTTTCCGATTTTGCGGCGGCCCAGGAACGCAATGCTGCGGCTTATTTTTTTCCTGATGCTGCCTGCCCATCTGTAAAGAAAGTCGAGTTCCCCGACCCGGCCGATAAACAGGGCCGGATCACCCACTCGTTCGTTAATAGCAAATTCGATGCCTTCCAGGTCCCAGTGATGGTTTTCTTTCGGTTTGAGCAATTTTCCCATATTTGTTTCCCCTGATTCAATGTGATTTTTTGTTTTTTCGCACCGTGCAAAAAAACCGCTTCGCTCTATTTTTGCACTCCGGAGGAACCCTGCTTTGTCATAGATGCCAATATGTCCGGATCAAAAAGTTTGTTCGGCCTGACGACTCTGTTCGTTTCAATGGTATGTGCCAATTGCGAGCCTGATCTTTTTTTTCGCAGAAAATGGACAGTGCCCGGGACAGGTCGGTGTTCAATCCCGTCTGCCAGAGTCACACAATTGAAATGCCAGTCTTCAAATCCGAATCCCCGGGTCTTCATGGTCGTCTGATACGGATACTTCAGCAATATCTCTCTTTTTACTGTGCAAACTGTATCCCAGTAGTTGTTTTCAATAAGATTGCCAATATTGCACTCAGGATCGTCAGAAGAGAGTTGTTGAAAAATCATATCTTCAGTTCCGAATACAATATGGTATTCCGGATGCACAATCACATCTTTTTCGCTTTGTCCGAGATATCTGAACGACTCATATATCCAGTTTTGTCCGAACAGATTATCCGCATCAAGAAGTGTGATATACCTGCCCGAGGATATATTTATCCCGAAATTACGGGTAAGCCCCACATCGCTGAAATCGACTGTTTCAAGAAGAATCTCAGAGTTTTCATATCTGGAAAAATATTCTCTGGTCGTTTCATCAGGCGTATCCATTATAACAATAATTTCTGTTTTAACATCTCTTTTATCTGCATAATCCGCAGATCGGAATACGCTCAACATGGAAGAATGCGCCAGACGCCCTTCATGGTGAGCTGGTATGATCACAGAGACTTCAATATTCATTTTTCTATAGTCCTCTGATGTTTTGACATATTTTCCGAGTCCCGGGCCGGAACCCGGAATCGGATTAATCAGCATAAGATGGCGGTTTTCTCGCTTTCTCTGCAAGAGGTTATCAGTTTTTCCTGAGCAGGATGACATCCTGATAAAAATGGCCTTCAGGAATGATCTCCTGAATCTCAAAATATCTGCTCCATACATCATTTACATATTCCGCAGTATGAAAAACATTGGCACTGTAACAGTTGTCAGTCTGCCACCGGAAGACTGTCTTTCCTGACACCAATTCTGATTTCAGCAGTTCCGGAGAAAAATCAGGATGACCTGATAAAAGCTCATAAACGGTATCCCCTTCCTTTATTATTGACCAAGTGTGATCCGTATGCGTGGTCAGATATGCAAGTCCGCCCGGTTTCAGTATTCTTCTCAGTTCTGATAACCATGCCAGTTCAAAAGTGTCAATATGGCTGAAGACTGAAAACGCATAAATCAGATCAAGGGAATTGTCTTCTAAGGGAAGATGGGGAAGGGAATGGTTTTGGAAGACGCGAATATTTCCCCCAAAATATTTCAGAATCCATTCCACATGATTGGAATTTATATCTGACGCCCATAATTCCAGTCCCTCTTCGTGGCAAAAAAATTGCCTGACAACTCTTCCTGACGCGCACCCCATATCATAAACAGCATGTCCCGGTTCAAGAGAATACCCGTGTTTTTTCAGATTTTTTTTTATATTCAGATAATCACCCAGCCCGGAAAGCCAGTATTCAAAATGCCTGTCATCCCCATAACCTTCCCGGTCTTCGGGAGACGGCAGGGGGAATTTATCCTTTTCGATATACTCATCAATATGCTTTTCCAGATTCAGATCTTCAGGTCTGATATAATACGTCTTGTTTCTGTAATGGGAGACATCCGACAGATTGGCAAATTTTTTGGGGGGCAGTGTAAGCGATGTTCGGCTTTCCCATAAGGGCTGATCTCTGTTATGACGCTCTTCTGACAGCCGGATAAATCTCTCTTCAATTTTAAGATCAATATAATTTTTGATTCGATTTTTGATCGTATTAATCATGTTTCCTCTTTATGATGTATTCTGGCTACCGGATTTGTCTGTCCGCCTCAATCTTTCCCCGGGCCTGTTTCTAAAATAACAAGGCTCTTATTTTTTTTACAGGCCAGATTAAGGCACTTCCGAGACGATAGGTTCGGGAATTGAGAAGCATATCAGACTGCTTTGTTTTTTCATTGAGTTCCTGATTCGCTTCTGACAATTTTTGCTCTGTTTCAATAAGTTTCTCATTGATCTCTGCCCATTTATCCCGGGATTTCTGGGAATTCAAATGCCATTTTACGGCGGCCTCTTTCATTTCGGAGAGTCTCTTCTCTGTTTCTGTCAATTGTCCATTTGTCTCATGGCACTGATGCCATGCTTCCTGAGCATTTGACCACCATTTTGCTGCTTCTGCTTCCGCTTCTGAGAATTTTTCAATATGTTCTGCCAGTCGTTCATTTGTCTCACGCCATTTACGCCATGCCTCCTGAGAATCGAGCCACCACTTCGTCGCCTTTTCTTCCGTGTCGGAGAGTTTGTTCACCGTCTCTGTCAGTATTTCCTCCTTCTCTCTGACTTTCTTCCACGTCTCCTGTGAATTTAACCACCATTTAGTTGACTCTTCCTTTGTTTCTGAGAGCTTCTTCTGAGTCTCAGCCAGTCTTTTTTCGATATCTTCAACTTTTTTCCATGCTTCCTCCGATTTTTTCCATGCTTCCTCCGAATTCAGCCACCATTTTTTTGCCTCATCTGCTGTTCCCGCCAATTTTTTATCTGTTTCAATCAGCCGCTCATTTGTATCTGTCCATTTTCTCCAAGCGTTTTGGGATTCTCTCCATTCATCAAGGTGATTTTGAAAGTGATCAATACAATTTTTTCTGAAAGGATTCTCCGGATTTTCCATCATAATTTTAAAAAACGCATCATGGATGTTGCGGTTCCTCCCAAAAAAAAGCAATGTCACAATCATTCGTTCCGAGTGATACATCCTTATGGAATTAAAAAATTTTACCATGACACTGTAAATATCATGATTTGGAAAAAATTTGTCGAGATCGCAATTTAAAAGTAAATCTGAGAGGATAATTCCCATTTCAAAGTCGGTTTCCGCCTCATTTTCCTTAATGGTGTTCGCACTATGGATTCTATATTTTAAAAGGGGTTTGTTTACAATGCGGACGTTGAAATGATAGCAGAGTCTCAAAAAAAAATCATAATCATGTGCATACCTCAGATCAGAAAAAAAACCGATACGATCAAAGATGCTTCTCCTGCAAAACAGATTGGAGGTTGAGACGAGGAAATTGCCGGCAAGAAGATTAAGAAAAATATTCTCCTCACCTTTGAAAGACGTCTCCGGATCATCGTTTGTCCAGTTGTCTTCGGCCCCCTTTTTGTATTCTATAAAATTCCCCTGATCATCAATAAATTCTATATAGCTGAATACCGCATTGACTGCATCATCAGCTTCAAGTATCTTTAAAAATTCTTCAAATCTGTTTTCATGATAGACATCATCTGAATTTAAGATACTCACATATTTTCCTTTTGCAAGCCTGATGCCCCTGTTTAATGCGTTATGTGCGCCCTGGTTTTCCTGATAAAAATATTGAATTCGTTTATCTTTTATGCGTCTGATGACATCTTCGGAATTATCAGCGGATCCGTCATTAATAATTATGATCTCAAAATTCGTAGTGGTTTGTTCCAAAACCGAATAAACAGTTTCTTTTAAATATTGTTCATGATTATACACCGGGATAATGACGCTCACTTGAGGTGTTTTTGGATCAGATGCGGCTTTCATTTTTTCCGGCGGTTTGCTCAAATCGGGTGATTCCTTTGATTGATACGATTTTTCATTGTTTATGATAAGAGCCATTTATCAACACGAATCACTTTCCAAGGGTTGGAATGATAGCGGGAACTTAATGCGTTAAGGGCATTAATCCTTTCATCAAAGAGCTGATCAACGACCTTCATTGTCATATCTCCTTATATTAAGTTAATAATCGTTTTTAAACAGTTAATCATATAATTTTGGCCGACCCGAAAATTGCCTCCATATAATGACAACCCTACAGCATGAGTGACTTATTTGTCAACAGAAATTTAATTTTTTCCCCTTTGCAAGCTCAGGGTCCGGGATCAGGTCCCGCTGCTAATCCCTGAGCTTGTCGAAGGGAAAGGATCAGGTCCCGCTGCTAATCAGTGTCTCTGAGCTTGTCGAAGGGTAATGCCTACCGGTCTTTCCATTCAGGTTTGCGCTTCTCCAGAAATGCTCTCATCCCTTCCTGGGCATCTTCAGCAAGACAGTTGATGACCATTGCCTCTTTTGCGTAGTCATAAGCGGAGGATTCGTCACGGTCTATCTGATTATAAAAGGCTTTCTTTCCGAATGCCAGTGTGAAACTGCTGGACTGGGCCAGTTCCCCTGCCCAGTTTTCGGTTTCTTCAGCAAGTCTGTCCGGCTCAACCACCCGGTTTACAAGTCCGAACTGCTTTGCCTCCTCTGCTGGCACAAACCGGCCTGTGAGAAGCATTTCCAGAGCCTGCCGTCTTCCGATCACCCGGGACAGGGGAACCATGGGCGTGGAACAGAAAAGACCGATTTTAACGCCAGGGGTGGCAAATCTGGCACCGGTCTCTGCAATGGCAAGATCACATGCCGCGACCAGTTGACAGCCTCCCGCGGTGGCAATGCCATGAACCTGGGCAATGACAGGCTGGGGCAGCAGATGAAGCGTCTGCATCATGTCAGAGCATATAGAAAACACCTTGCGAAAATGGTGAATGTCATAATCTTTTCCGGCCATTTCCTTTATGTTATGTCCTGCACAAAAAACAGGGCCGTTCGCCCTGATCACAAGGACACGAATATCCGGATCCTCTGCAACAAGATTCAGCTTCTTCTGCATATCGTCCATCAGTTCCAGAGACAGCGCATTACGGCTTTCCGGGCGGTTCAAAGTGAGCCACCCCACAGATTCTTTTTTTTCAAACAATACAGGTTCCATCAGAGACTCCTTAATTGTGAAGTTTTAGGTTTTAGGTTTTAGGTTTTAAGTTTTAAGTTTACATTAAATCATCCTGATTATAACGGATTCAGGGGAGCCTCCCGCACCTGTCCTCAGACATATCCGGCCTGAACGTGCAGGTTTAAGCTTTGCGCCCCGGGTTTAAGCTTTGTGCCTCTTTGTGCCCCCTTTGTGTCCTTTGTGGTTAAATAAGGTGCGATGCAGGGCTGATTTCAGGCCTCCCTAAAAGCGTTATAATCAGAAATTATCCTGAAAATCGGGATAGTGCAAACGATTTTTATTAAGCGCAATTTGAAATTCGATTATTGCTTGAAAATTTATAAGCAATTGTTGTATAAGCTTTTCAGGTGAAAGATAGAATCAAATACACTATTTTTTCAGGAATTTTACAAATGTTACTTGAATATAAGGGAAAAAAGCCGAAAATCGGCAAAAATGTTTTTATTGCCCCTACGGCTGCGGTCATAGGGGATGTGGAAATAGGGGACAACGCGAGTATCTGGTATGGTGCTGTGTTAAGAGGGGATATGGCCCCTGTCAGAGTGGGCATGAATTCCAATATCCAGGATAATTGCACTGTCCACACAGATGCCGGCAAGCCTGCCATTATCGGGGATAATGTGACAGTGGGGCATAATGCCGTTATCCACGGATGCACCGTTGAAAGCAACTGTCTCATCGGCATCAATGCGGTTGTGCTGAATGACGCGCATGTCAAAACCGGTTCTGTGGTTGCGTCCGGCTCTGTGGTCAGAGAGGGGCAAAGCGTGGGGCCATATCATCTTATGACGGGTATTCCTGCCTCATTCAAAAAGGAACTGACTGAAAAGGATGCCGAGGCATTCGGAGTGCCTGTAAAAAATTATCTTGAACTTGCAAAAGAGCATATGAAACTTGATGTTTGATGTTTGATGTTTGATGTTTGATGTTTGATGTTTGATGTTT
>JAOZLU010000814.1 GCA_029934695.1 Desulfobacterales bacterium
TGATGTTGGATGTTTGATGTTTGATGTTTGATGTTTGATGTTGGATGTTTGATGTCTAAAATATTTGGGAAGGAATTTTTTATGAAAAGAGATACAAGGAAAGAACAGGGCTTTACGCTGATAGAACTGCTGATTGTCATGGTCATTCTGGGCCTTTTGGCTGCGCTGGTGGGTCCCCGGATGTTCGGACATACCGGAAAAGCCAGGCAGAAGGCTGCCAAATCGCAAATATCACTTTTTGAGACAGCGATTGATACTTACAAGCTTGAAACTGGTAAATTTCCGACAACAGAGCAGGGTTTGCAGGCACTGAGAGTCAAGCCTGACGCTGTGACAAAGTGGGATGGCCCGTATCTCCCCAAAAACGTGCCGCTTGACCCTTGGGGAAATATCTATGCTTACAAATATCCGAGCGAGCATGGGGATTATGAGATCGTTTCCCTGGGGGCTGACGGAACTCCCGGAGGCGAAGGGGAGGACGTGGATATTGTCAGTTGGAAAAATATTGGAGAATAAGGGGTTTACGCTTTTTGAGCTTCTGGTGGTAATGGTCATCATCAGTCTGATGTCTGCTGTTGTCATTCCCCGATTGGCAGGTTCTTTGAACAAAATGAATTCAGAAACTGCTGCAAAAAAAATTCTGGCATCCCTGAGATATGCCAGGAGTCAGGCTGTTTCGGAAAGAGTGACATACTTATCTGTTTTTGATTTTTACAGGAATCAGGTTGTCATTCGGAAGTGGGAAGCTGGAAGCGGTAAGCTGGAAGAGGAAGCTGAAAACTCGGTATCCGGTAAGATATATGATCTGCCCGAGGGGGTCAGGTTGAAAAAAGCAATGCCGGGCGATATTTATTCGGGACTTTTTCAGATTGCCTTTTACCCCGGGGGAAACAGCAGCGGCGGGGAAATAATTGTTGCGGACGGGCAGGAAAGGCAGTATAAGATAAAAATTGATTTTATAACAGGGACTGTGCAACTGACTGACGGAGAAGAATAAACAGATGTCATTCCTGCGGAAGCAGGTTGCTCCCGCGGGATTGGCAAATCCGGCGGGACGGCAGGCGGTTCGGATTTGCCAATCCGAACCGAGCGTTGGCGGGGATAAAGAAACAGATGAGAAAATGAAAGAACAGGACAAAATGGAGGGATTCACCCTCATTGAAACCTTGGTCGCCATGATGGTGCTGTCCGTTGCCCTGGTGGTCATTCTTCAGTTATTTTCCGGCGGTTTGAAAGCCGGCAGATTATCGGAGCAATACACCGCGGCGGTATTTCATGCCAGAGAAAAGATGGAGGAAATTCTTCTTGTCGAGGAACTGACGGATGAGGTGTTGGAAGGCGATTTTGACGATGAGTTCAAATGGAAGGCAGAGATTGTTTTCCTTGAGCCTCCGGAGGAAGAGAAAGCAGAAACACAGTTTGACACCTTCAATATCAGGGTTGAAGTCAACTGGAACGAAGGAGAACGTAAAAAACATTTCGAGATCAGCACGTTAAAAATCACAGGGAAAAGTACAGAGAAGAAAAAGGCGAAAAGTGGCGCATGAATTCCGCCTTACATAAGTGGGAATGCAGGTTTGATTTTGCAGACCGCAAACGGGCAAATTGCAAATTTGCCTTACATAAAATATTTGAAAGGAGAATTTAAGAAAATGAGAAGAGTCAGAAAGACAGTTGCAGCTTTATGTGCGGTTGCAGTTTTGGTGATGTGCGGACTTACCGTTGTTGCTTTGGCAGAAAGCAAGGGGTATTATAAAAGCGGTGAATTAAAATTTGAGTACAATTATGTGGACGGCATACGACAGGGAGTAAGTAAGGAATATTATAAAAATGGCAAGCTGCGGTTGAAAGAAAACTATCAGAAAGGCAAGCTGGAAGGTATCTGCAAGGAATATTACCAGAACGGAGAACTGAAATCCAAATCTGAATATGTCAGCGGCAAGAAACAGGGAATATTTAAGGACTACTACAAAAATGGCAAACTGCAGTCGGAAAGAAGCTGTCAGAATGGCAAACTGGAAGGGATATCTAAGGAATATCACGAGAGCGGAGAACTGAAATCCAAGTCTGAATATGTCAAGGGCAAGAAAGAGGGAACATTTAAGGACTACTACAAAAGCGGCAAAATAAGGACTGAAAGGCTCTTTAAAAACGGCAGACTGGAAGGGATGAGCAAGCGATATCACGAGAGCGGAGAATTGTACTGGGAAAGCAATTACGTCGGCAACAAGCAGGAGGGCGCATTCAATATTTACTATAAAAACGGGAAATTATGGGAAGCGCACTTCTATGAGGATGGAAAGCGGGAAGGGACAAACAAGGAATATTATAAAACCGGCGAATTAAGCTTTGAGTATAATTATGCCAAGGACAAACGGGAAGGAATCACCAAAGGATATTATAAAAACGGCAAATTGCGCTTGGCTATCCCTTACAAAGACGGAAAACGGACCGGGACAACCAAAGGATATTATAAAAACGGCAAGTTGAAATTTGAGCACAATCATGTGGATGGGAAGCGGGAAGGGATCAGCAAAGAATACTACCCGAATGGCAAGCTGAAATCCGAGCGGTTTTACACCGATGGCAAATTGCAATAGGCTGGATG
>JAOZLU010000815.1 GCA_029934695.1 Desulfobacterales bacterium
TAAGCAGGTAATTATTTTAATATCAATGAGTTACTGTGGCCCGACCCCGTACACACCGCCAGGGCCTATATCGCACTTTTCAGCATCAAAAAGAGCGTTACAGGATTCTGTCTCCTTGCGAAGCTGAACCCTGCCATACGCTTTTCTTCCTATATATTGCTCTTTTTGGCCCCAAAAAGGGCGATATAGGCACTGTTTCAGGCTAAAATAAACAAACAATTCTTTTAATATTAAAGACTTAGCTTGGTCCGACCCCAAACACACCCACTGAGCAGACATATCTGTAGTCATAAGTTGCCGGCCTTCACCTCTCAGAAGAGAGGCTCCTGAAAAATCGTCATTCAGAAAATGTCTCAGTTTTTCTTTCAGAAAAGAAATACCTTTTCTGTGAACCTCATGATAATCACAGAAGAATGCTATGTGGTACATGCTTGCTCCTTTTCTTTCGGTTCTGTGCAA
The DNA here is from genome assembly GCA_029934695.1 of Desulfobacterales bacterium. GTDB lineage: Bacteria > Desulfobacterota > Desulfobacteria > Desulfobacterales > 4be13 > JAOZLU01. Next base: position 460 of record JAOZLU010000815.1, read on the forward strand.
AGCCACATCTCTCTTCATGTCCTGCTCCCGGCATTGAGACAGACTCGCTCCAGAAGATACGATCTCAGAAGCACGAAATTAATTCAAACCTGAAAGATTCATCCTTCAGGCTCGGCACACTGACAAATTTTTTTATGAGACTGCTGTCTCTGGAGACAAACAGGGAGTATTCGGCCCCGTGAGGCCCTCTGTCGAGCATGCACACCCATTCGCAGAAGCTCAGGTAGTCGTTTATGTGGCACAGATCCGAGTGGCTATGCCAGGACTCCGTCCTCTCAAAAAGCTCCGGGAGTCTCGCAGGTGATGTGTCCGCGGGAAAAAAGGCGTGGGTCGGTATGTCGTAATCATGGGCCTCCCCCATGTTCATGAATGTTTTTTTGTCAGAAAATCTGTATATTGACACTTTCTGACCGGGAAAGACGTCTTTGGCGTGGGTTCCCGTCTCCTCAAACGGCCCCATCGTGTCCAGTACCTCGTAGCCTCCTCCGCACCACGGTGGTTCCGAGGGCATGAAGCTCTCCTGAAACTCCATATATGCCATGAGAGGGATTCCAGCCGCACAGGCACCGGATTCCCAAAGCCGGTGGCATGTCCCCCCGGTGCTTTCCAGAAAAAGGACAGCTTTGAAATCCGGTCCGATTTTCCAATCTGCGTCATAGGATGAGATCAGCATATCATGCCTTGTCATACGGGCACCGCCGGAGGAGTACCAGGGGGTCATTCTGAAAAAATTGTCTGTGCAGCCGACAAAGCTGTCCCTTGTCCCGGAGTCCGTGGTCACAAAGGCGAATATCCCGAAGGGGAAGACACCTCCCCACGGAAATATCACCCAGTGGAAACGCCTCGCTAGACAGGCAAACAGACCATTGATGTCCAGCAGGCTTTTATCTGTATAAAGAGAGAGTCTCGGATGCTGAACAGTCCCATCACAGGCTTTCAGTCCCCCATGTATGAACCATGGATGATCATAGCTGTACGGAGCAGGCTCCGGCAGGGCCTGCTCAGACAGCTTTATACCCATAAGTTGCGTATTGTCACCTTTCAAAAGATAGGCTTCTGAGAAATCATCATTCAGAAAATGTCCCAGTTTTTTTCTCAAAAAAGGAACTCCTTTTCTGCGGAGATCATAATAATCAAAAAAAAATGCTATATGGTACATCGTGGAGCCTTTCATTGGATGCTTAAAGAATTGAAATTCAAGCCCGGCGGAACAAATCCGACAGACAGAAATTAAGTGCCTGAACTTAGATTTCCAAGTCTAAATCTGATCTGCAAGATTTTGAAAATTTCACAAGCCTTCAACTATCAGAAAACTTTTGTTCAGGCACCTATACTGTCTCATTAAGGATTTTAGTCTCCGTAAACTTCAATCCCTAATCGCGCCAACCTGCTGTGTTATTTGTTAATGTGATAGTGATACGGAGGATCCTCAAAAATGTCAAAATCCTTTTTACCGGGTTTGAGCTTTCCTGTAATCGGGTCTCGGTGGTCATCCGGATTATGCCAGTCCATCCTGAAAAGCTGGTTGTCAGTATCCCCTTTCCTAAAAAAGCCGCCGCCAGTGATTCTTCCTCCTCGCTTCTTGCTGCTACCAAAAATCAGCACAACTGGATAATCTCTTCTCCCATCACTTATTTTCAGCCCGGTATTTACAGGAATCCTAGGAAGGCGAAATTCACGCGGTGGCGTAGGTGCGTAAATGGCAATTTTGGAGTCACGGTTGTTCACAAAATCCCGCACCTCCTTAAAACCCTGTTTTGACCATTTCAATATCACCTTCCATCCTATATTCGGTGCCTTTGTGGTGAAACTCATTATAGCGCCTCTCCAGAATCCCCGATCAAATACGCGCTCAAAATCAGGGGATACATTTTTGGTCCCTACCATACCGCTTATGCCTCTGGTCAGGTTTGTTAGATCATCACTCAACAGGTAGCGATTTATTTGCCTCAGCAAATTAAACACATCAGCAACCCCCTGAGCTTTTTCAACATAAGTCATATATCTGTTGAACACATAGATTTTGTTCATGATATCTTCCAGAATACGGATACCGGTGTTCATCTCTGCCACTGATGACAACCCGCTCGGATCGATCCGATTAACCGGATTCCCGTTGGCATAAAGGTATTTATGCA
>JAOZLU010000816.1 GCA_029934695.1 Desulfobacterales bacterium
TTGATGCTTGATGTTTGATGTTTGATGCTTGATGTTTGATGTTTGATATCTGAGTCATTCGGCTCGACTTTCAACTTTTAACTCTTTTAACTTTCATTTAAGGAAAACCATGCGATGATGATCAGATCAAATTCTGAAGAATTAATCAGAAAAAGTATCGCCCGGTTTGTGGATAATGAACTCATCCCCAAGGCGCAGGAGATAGATGAAAAAGGCGAATTCCCCGTTGAAATGCTCCAGGAAATTGCAAAGATGGGGGTTTTTGGGATCAGGTATCCAAAAAACAAAGGCGGTGCGGGGGGAAACAACACGCTTTACTGCATCTTGTGCGAGGAGTTGTCCCGGGGCCTGGTGAGTGTGGCTGCGATAACGGCCATGCAGTGCCTTATGGGAACCAATTTCCTGTTTCATTTCGGAACAGATGAGATGAGGGAAACATATTTTCTCCCTGCAATGAGAGGAGAAAAAATCGCCTGTTTCTGCCTTACCGAACCGGAGGCAGGCTCGGATCTCGGGGCCGTCAGCACTTCGGCAACAAAGACGGAAGACGGATATGTGATCAATGGAATGAAAACTTGGGTAACCAACGGCCCTGTGGCAGATTTTTACACGGTGCTGTGCCAGACAGACCCTGCTAAAAAATTCAGGGGGTTAAACTTCTTCTTCGTGCCCAGAGACACACCTGGGCTTTCGGTGAGCAAACCATTTCAGACGGTGGGAACACGGACCACCATGCTCTCGGAAATCGCTTTTACTGATGTTCATATTCCCGCGGAGTATCGTCTCGGCAAGGAGGGTCAGGGGTTGAGCAATCTCCTTTCCATTCTTTCGGAGATAAGGTCAATGACAGCAGCACTTGCCATTGGCCTGCAACGGGCGGCTCTTGATGATTCCATCCGTTATGCGCGTGAACGGACGCAATTCGGGAAACCGATCAGCAAATACCAACTGATTCAGGCCAAGATCGCCAACATGGCGGTGAATCTTGAAGCCTCCAAGCTGATGACTTACAAGGCCACGAGGATGATTGATAACGGGATTTCGTGCATGACAGAGGCTTCGATGGCGAAATACTTTGCCACCGAGGCCGCGTGCAAAGCTGCGGATGAGGCGACCAGAATTTTCGGAGCGTATGGATATTCTATGGAATATACAGCCCAGAGATACTACAGGGACAGCCGCTTCCTCCTGAACGGCGGCGGAACCCATGAGGTTTTGCAGACAAATATTGCTCGGTGGGTGGGGTTGTAGTATTGTCCGAATCCTGATTCAGGGATTCCCTTTAATCAGATGAATCAGGGTTTCTGAACTGCTGTTTGAACAGATTCATAAGATTCCGCAGATGCGATGATTGAAAATCGTCTGTGAAATCTGCGTTAACCTTCGGTTCAGACGGACAAAACACCATCCCCATCTACACGGATTAGTGATAAGCAAGGATTTCACGCATGAACGGCTGAAAAATCCCTGCTTATCGCTAATCCGTGTAGATGCAGCTCGGAGAGCAGAAGCATCTGACCGCCACTTCACTCCCCCAAATTCTTTTCAAGGCCGGCTGCTCACTCAGCCAGGCCAAAATAAAAAATCTGCTCACCGGGAATAACGCCCGGATCAATCGCAAATCGCATCCTCTCCAGAAAACCACGGTATCCGAGAACGACTGGCCCGTCCCATTCCTCTGAGACAAATGTGGTGCTTTCGAGAGTCAGCTCATTGCCTTGTCCCGGATCCGTGAGCAGGGTGATGCTCACACGATGCAGTTCTCCGAAAATCGTGCCGAGCCTTGTACTTATAGTAAGCGATCTGATCGGCGGCCCCAGCTGGTCTTTAATGTGTGTCAGCACATCTTCTCCGATCACTGACCATTCGGCTCCGGTGTCCAGCAACGCAAAATAATCCAATTCAAAATGCTCTATTCGGCATCGGACAGCCACCGTGACCGGCCATGAGCCTATCTTGGTGATGGCCCGAAATGGCGCGTTGCCGGTACTCCATACGGTGCTGCCTTTATCCGTCTGTCTGAACAAATGTCCCATGCTTTCCTAATCTCCGACCTGAAAGGCCAATATCCCGGCGAGTCTGCCGGATTTTTTCAAAGTGTGATGCAGATCCTTAAGACTTTCATAACTGCCGAGCAGTTCGCCGCTTTTCAGGGCGACCCACTTGCCTTTGTACCTGTCAGCGTTCTCCTCAATCCACAGAATATCCTTCCCGGTATCCCTGTCGGTTGTGGGTTTCCTGACTCTGCCCACCGGCTCGGCCAGCACTTTCTTCCAGTAGTCGAGTTCAGCGGAGATACCGGGCCGGATCGCCGCCACAACCCTGCGGGCCTCCAGGACACGGCTGCTTTCAATCAGATCTTTTATATGTTCGCATATCCGTTCCGCATTTTCAGGTGTGACCTCCCAGTCCGCATGTTTCAATATTTCCGGGGGTTCAGGACGGTTGGCCAGGCGGGCTTTCTCCCTCATCCATGCCAGCCTGGTCTGTGAGCGGGCAAATGCCCTGTCCCGCTGCTCTTCGTCAGGGAACTCTTCCAGCATCAGAGCGGCCATGGCATTCTGTTCAGCATCAGGCAGCGCTCTGATCTTATCT
>JAOZLU010000817.1 GCA_029934695.1 Desulfobacterales bacterium
CGCTCAGTTCGGATTGACAAATCCGAACTGCTGACGGATACTGTCACGCTCAGTTCAGATCCTGTCGCGCTCAGTTCAGATCCTGTCGCGCTCAGTTCGGATCCTGTCGCGCTCAGTTCGGATACTGTCGCACTCAGTTCGGATACTGTCGCGCTCAGTTCGGATACTGTCGCGCTCAGTTCGGATTGACAAATCCGAACTGCCGGATTTGGCAATCCGGCAGGAGCATGGCAATCCGGCAGGAGCATGGCAATCCGGCAGAGCATGGCAATCCGGAAGGAGCATGGAATGGTGAAAGTTGTTTGATCACGAATATCAAGGAGAAAAAACTGTAAATGAATTATGATATTAAAGATATAAAACTCGCAGATGAGGGCTCGCTCAGGATTGAGTGGGCAAGTCAGAGCATGCCGGTGCTGAACCGTATCCGGGAGAGATTTGCAAAAGAAAAACCTTTGGAGGGCGTACGCCTCGCAGCCTGCCTGCATGTAACCACCGAAACCGCTTCCCTGATGCAGACATTGAAAGCCGGGGGAGCCGACGTTTTCGTCTGCGCTTCCAATCCGCTGAGTACTCAGGACGATGTGGCCGCGTCACTTGTGAAGCATGATGAAATTCCTGTTTTTGCCATCAAAGGCGAAGACAACGAGACATATTACAGGCATATCAACGCTGTTCTGGATGCAAAACCCCAATATACAATGGATGACGGCGCTGACCTGATTTCCACGCTTCATTCCGACCGGACGGACATTCTCGATCAGGTGAAGGGTGGCACGGAAGAGACCACCACCGGCATCATACGCCTCAGAAGCATGGCGACGGACGGAGTTTTGAAATGCCCGGTCATTGCCGTGAATGACGCTAAGACAAAGCATTTCTTTGATAACCGCTATGGAACCGGCCAAAGCACGATGGATGGCATGATCCGTGCAACGAATCGCCTGATTGCCGGCACCCGTTTTGTTGTCTGCGGATACGGATGGTGCGGCAGAGGTCTTGCCATGCGGGCCAGGGGGATGGGGGCCAATGTGATTGTCACCGAAATTGATCCCACTGCCGCACTTGAGGCAGTCATGGACGGGTTTACGCTGATGCCCATTGACGAGGCTGCAAAGGTCGGTGATTTTTTCTGTACGGTCACGGGGAATATCAAAGTCATACGGAAAGAACATTTTGCAACCATGAAAGACGGTGCCATTGTTGCAAATTCAGGTCATTTCAATGTTGAACTGGACCTTGACGGATTAAAGGAAATCACAAAATCAGCAAGGATCATAAGGCAGTTTGTGGAGGAGCATACACTTGAAGACGGCAGGCGCATCAATGTGCTCGGGGAGGGAAGGCTGATCAATCTGGCTGCTGCCGAGGGACATCCTTCAAGTGTTATGGATATGAGCTTTGCCAATCAGGCCCTTGGCATCGAATATATGATCAAAAATGGCGATTCACTTGAAAAAACAGTCTATCCGGTTCCCGAAGAGATAGACAGGGAAATTGCCAAAGAAAAACTGGCAGCCTTATGCGTTGGAATTGATACGCTCACTGCTGAACAGGAAGAATATCTGGCCTCATGGACCATGGGAACCTGATGTTTTTCCGGATGCTGACTGCCGGTCGGCCGGGTGTTGCTGTACTCTTGCGGCATAACCCGCACCGGCAGTCTCGTAACCGAAAATCGCTCCCGTCTCAAACAGAACCTTTTTTATCTTCCCTTCCAAATATTCCCGTCAGTCATAAGTTCTCCGGAAGTTCCGGAAAACATTCCGATAACTGACTGAAATGATTGATACGGAGCATTTCATACCCGTTTTTCAGCTATTAATGATTTCAGTATGTTGTGAGAACTTATGACTGACGAGAAATATTCCAAAAAAAGTTTGATTATAAATAATTTCGGTGGTAAAGTTTACAAAATTTGAAGCTGAGTTTTTTTAAGGGCACAAAAGTGCATGAATGGCAATATTCTTATATTTTAATATAATTATCTGATATGTTTGTTGAAAAACAGACAGACCCGCTTTTGCCGAAAAATCTGATTCGGATGTAACCAAAACAAGGCTTCAGCGGTTGAACGCTTTTGTTTCAGCATATATCTTCAAGAGGTTATGGCGAATCCTGCGCCTCAAAAATATTTTCTTAAAGCCTGTCAAGGAAACGCAATAATGAGCAAAGCATCTGAAAAAGATAACAGTGAAGTCAACCCCCATCCTGAGATTGCCCTGTCAAAAGAAGAGCTGAGAGCACTTGGATTAAATATAGGATCTGCGTCTGAACCTGATGAACCTGAGCCACAGAATTACGAAGTCCTGTCAAAAGAAGAACTGAGAGCACTTGGATTAAATATCGGATCTGCGTATGAACCTGATGAGTCTGAGCCTCAGAATCATGAAGCCCTGTCAAAAGAAGAACTGAGAGCACCTGAATTAAATATCGGATATGAACCTGAGCCTCAGAATTATGAAGCCATTGAATCTGATGAAGCCATTAAACCTGATGGGCCTGAACCTCAGAATCATGAACCTGAATCTCAGAATCATGAAGCCACCGTCGCCATATCAAAAGAAGAACTGAGAGCTTTGGGACTGAAGTT
>JAOZLU010000818.1 GCA_029934695.1 Desulfobacterales bacterium
GATGTTGGATGTTTGATGCTAAAACTTAAAACTGGAAACTTGAACGTGATGAAAACATTTTTTAAAGTGACACATTTGGATCAGGTTCTTGAATATGCTTATGATTTTCCTCTGGTTGGGACAGAGGAGGTCCCTTTATCTGATACGCTCGGAAGGGTGCTTGCTTCGGATATTGTTTCTGAGGCTGACTTGCCGGATTTTACGCGGGCAATCATGGATGGCTGTGCGGTCCGGGCCGCGTCAACATTCGGGGCTTCAGAGGGAAATCCCGCATATCTGACTGTAAAAGGGTCTGTCGCCATGGGAGAGTCGCCTGCTTTTTCCATTGGTCCGGGGGAAGTTGCCAGAATATCAACCGGGGGCATGGTTCCGGATGGCGCTGACAGCGTGGTCATGATTGAGCATACTGAAGCTATAGACGATACCACCATAGAAATTTATCGGAGCGTCGCGCCGGGACAGAATGTTGTGGAAGCGGGCGAAGATTTCAGAAAATCGGATGTCATCCTTTCTGCCGGACAGAAGATCAGGCCCCAGGAAACAGGCCTCCTGGCTGCTTTTGGCATAAAGACGGCTGTGGTTTACAAAAAACCGGTTATCGGAATCATTTCCACCGGGGATGAAGTAGTCCCGATTGAAAAGCCCCCCGGACCGGGACAGATTCGTGATATCAATACCTATACCCTGTCAGGCATGATAGAGGAAGCCGGAGGCATCCCCCTTATTTTCGGGATTGTTCAGGACAATTATGATATGCTTTTTGAAAAATGTTCCCAGGCCCTTGCCCAGTCAGACATGGTGCTGATTTCAGGGGGGAGTTCGGTGGGCACCCGTGATTTTACCACTGAAGTCCTTTCAAATATGCCGGATTCCAAAATACTTGTGCATGGCATTTCCATAAGTCCCGGAAAGCCCACAATTCTGGCAAAGGTTCAGAACAAAGCATTTTGGGGCTTGCCCGGACATGTCGTTTCCGCTATGATTGTCTTTTCAATGGTTGTCCGGCCCTTTGCTGACCATGTCAGCGGCCTGAAATATAAGAGGGAATACGGACTTCCTGCCCTGTTAAGCAGAAACATATCCTCTGCCCAGGGGCGAGTTGACTATGTCCGGGTACGCTTAACTGAAAAAAACGGGAAGCTGTGGGCCGAACCGGTCCTTGGAAAGTCCGGCCTGATCAACACCATGATAAAGGCGGACGGCCTCATTGAAATAGGAATCAATATAGAAGGTCTGGATAAAGGCACTGAGGTTTCGGTGATCACTCTGAATTAGAGCCTTCCATCTTTTTTCCCGCGTCAGAGATGAAATAAAAAGAAATCCGGCAGAAAGCCGGGTTTCTTTCCTGCATTCCGTATCCCGCCCAGCAACTTTTTCTTTGCGCCTCTGCGTCTTTGCGAGAGATTTATGAGTGCGAAACTTGAGAAATGAAAACAAACCCGTGTTTCTGTGGAAAAACCCGTATTTCACATCTCATGGAAACAGCCCCTGCCTGAGCATTTTTTGGGGAAAATAAGGATTTTCCCTATTGCCCGTTTTTTTATCAGACTGTAATATATGAAAATACTGCTGTTCACTGTTCAGGAATTTTTCCGATAAAATCAGGATTTTTCTGCTTGACACACCTTCCGCATCCGTGTAGCATGAATAAAATTATCAGGGTTCCCGTATGCAAGTTCCATGCCGGAACAGCCCTGATCCGAAATTTTCTTTTGCCGGCCCTGATTTCCGGGAAGCGGGAAAGGAGGTGTGACATGGAAACTTGAAACTTGAAACTTGAAACCTGAAACCTGAAACTTAAAACCTGAAACCTGTTGAGGAGGAAAAATGAGAAGAGAGATATCAGTCATTCTGGCAGTTGTCCTGGCCGCGACATGCGGCGTGACATGTTTCGCACCCGCGGCCGAGGCTGCGGTCATCTATGTGGACGCCTCGGCCGGGGGCAGCGGCAGCGGCAGGTCGTGGACGAATGCGCACACGGATCTGCAGGCTGCGCTGGAAGCCGCCTCATCCGGCGATGAAATATGGGTGAGTACTGGAACATACAGCCCCGGAAGCGCACCGGAAGACACCTTTGAAATGAAGAACGGTGTGAGAATTTACGGCGGCTTTGCCGGAACAGAGACCCGGCGGAGTCAGAGAGACCCGGCGGTCAGCATCACCGTTCTCAGCGGAGGGAACAATAATTACCATGTCGTGACCGCTGACACCGGTGTGGGAAATTCCGCGCTTCTCGACGGCCTCACCGTGACCGGGGGGAAACTCGGCAACGGAGAGGGGGTGCCCTGATCATCGGGGGCAGTCCGGTTGTGAGAGACTGCACCTTCGAAGGCAACAGGGGATGGGGCGGCGGTGCTGTACACAATACCGGTTCCCCCGTGATCAGCGGCTGCACATTCGTCGGCAATGAGGGCGTATTCGGCATCCTGTATAATGGGGGCACTGTGAGGCTGGAAAACTGCACCTTTGCCGTCAACTCCTCCGACTTCGGCGTGATGTACAACGAAGGCGGTGCGACAGTTGTGAACTGCACCTTTTTCGATAACATCACCATGCTTAACGGAGGGATACATAATGCCGAAGAGGGCAGG
>JAOZLU010000819.1 GCA_029934695.1 Desulfobacterales bacterium
GCCCCGGTTAACGGGGAGGAAGGTGGGGATGACGTCAAGTCCTCATGGCCTTTATATTCAGGGCTACACACGTGCTACAATGGGCTGTACAAAGGGTTGCAAGCTCGCGAGAGTAAGCTAATCCCAAAAAGCAGTCCGTAGTTCGGATTGGAGTCTGCAACTCGACTCCATGAAGCTGGAATCGCTAGTAATCGCGGATCAGCATGCCGCGGTGAATACGTTCCCGGGCCTTGTACACACCGCCCGTCACACCATGAGAGTTGGTTGTACCAGAAGTTGTTGGGCTAACCCCTAGGGGAAGCAGGCACCTAAGGTATGGTTGATAATTAGGGTGAAGTCGTAACAAGGTAGCCGTTGGGGAACCAGCGGCTGGATCACCTCCTTTCTAAGGATGACATATCTTTTAGAAAGATAAAAATTCCGACTTTTTTTGTTTGTCACTATTTAGTTTTGAGAGATCAAGTGAATTTCTCTGAAAGGATGATAAGGCTTTGGGCCTGTAGCTCAGTTTCGGTTAGAGCGCACGCCTGATAAGCGTGAGGTCGATGGTTCAACTCCATCCAGGCCCACCACCACTATTGTTAATATGGGGGTGTAGCTCAGCTGGGAGAGCGCCTGCCTTGCACGCAGGAGGTCATCGGTTCGAGCCCGTTCACCTCCACTTTAATTTGAGGTTGCTGATTGGAAGACTTATTTCCAGTCTTTGGCTTTAAATTTTAATATGTGGAGTGTAAATCAGTCATCTTTACTGTTCTTTGACAATTTGGATATAAGTACATAAAAGCGTTTAATATATTTGTGTCAGATGTTTTGTGGCCAAGCTATTAAGAGCAAACGGTGGATGCCTTTGGTGTCAAGAGGCGATGAAAGACGTGGTAGGCTGCGACAAGCTTCGGGGAGTTGCCAAACAAACTTTGATCCGGAGATTTCTGAATGGGGAAACCCGTCCCGGGTAATGTCGGGACATCTGCAACTGAATACATAGGTTGCAGAGGCGAACGAGGTGAACTGAAACATCTTAGTAACCTCAGGAAAAGAAAACAATAGTTATTTTCAAAGTAGCGGCGAGCGAAATGGAAACAGCCCAAACCGGATATATGTAAGCCCGAAAGCGTTGTATATTCGGTGTCGTGGGGTCAGATCGGACGGAGTTTCGGATCCGTCGGAAAGTTAAAAATTCGATTCATAACTGAAGAGGCTGGAACGCCTCACCAAAGAAGGTGATAGTCCTGTAAGTGAAATGAATTCGAACTTTCTGGGTCAGATTCCCAAGTACCGCGGGACACGAGGAATCCTGTGGGAATTCAGGAGGACCATCTCCTAAGGCTAAATACTACTTGACGACCGATAGTGAACTAGTACCGTGAGGGAAAGGTGAAAAGTACCCCGGTGAGGGGAGTGAAATAGTACCTGAAACCGTTTGCTTACAAGCAGTGGGAGCATTATGAATATTGTTTCGACGATATTCAGTGTGACTGCGTGCCTTTTGCATAATGAGTCAGCGAGTTGTTTTATGTAGCAAGGTTAAGCCGTCAGGTGTAGCCGTAGCGAAAGCGAGTCTTAATAGGGCGATTCAGTTGCATGAAGCAGACCCGAAACCAAGTGATCTATCCATGGTCAGGGTGAAGCGCCAGTAAAATGGCGTGGAGGCCCGAACCGTTGTAGGTTGAAAACTACTCGGATGAACTGTGGATAGGGGTGAAAGGCCAAACAAACTTGGAAATAGCTGGTTCTCCCCGAAATATATTTAGGTATAGCCTTGCAAATTGAGTAACGGGGGTAGAGCACTGGATGGGCTAGGGGTCCTACCAGATTACCAAACCTAACCAAACTCCGAATACCGTTAACTTTTATTGCAGGAGTCAGACTGCGGGAGCTAAGTTCCGTGGTCGAGAGGGAAACAGCCCAGATCGCCAGCTAAGGTCCCTAAATGTGTGCTAAGTGGGAAAGGATGTGGAAATGCACAGACAACCAGGAGGTTGGCTTAGAAGCAGCCATCCTTTAAAGAAAGCGTAACAGCTCACTGGTCGAGTGAGTCTGCGCCGAAAATGTAACGGGGCTTAAGCACATTACCGAAGCTGCGGGTCTCGCATTCGTGCGGGGCGGTAGGGGAGCATTCTGTTCAGGTTGAAGGTCGATCGTGAGAACGGCTGGACAGGACAGAAGAGACCATGCTGACATGAGTAACGATAAAGCGTGTGAAAAACACGCTCGCCGAAAGCCTAAGGTTTCCTGAGTAAAGCTAATCTTCTCAGGGTTAGTCGATCCCTAAGCCGAGGTCGAAAGGCGTAGGTAATGGAAAACAGGTTAATATTCCTGTACCACCGGTTTATCAATGCCCCATTTGGGGTGAGAGTGATTGGGGGGACGCAGAAGGGTAGGTCAGCCATCTGTTGGATTAGGTGGTTCAAGCTTGTAGGCTGAAGGGAATGGTAAATCCGTCCTTTCATATAAAGCTGAGAAGTGATGTGGAGAGACTTTGTCTCATAAACTGATTGATCCCATACTGACAAGAAAAGCCTCTAGCGAGATAATCAGGTGATCGTACCGTAAACCGACACAGGTAGGCAGGGAGAGAATCCCAAGGCGC
>JAOZLU010000216.1:0-7016 GCA_029934695.1 Desulfobacterales bacterium
CAGAGCCGCAAAGATCACAGAGGGACACAAAGCTTTCTCTGTGATCTCTGTGCCTTTGTGTGAGGCCATGAATGAAGATCACAAACTTTTTACTCTCAAGGAATATTATGAAACTTCATAAAAAGGCGGTCATGCCAAAGGGGTTTAAATGCGCCAGCAAAAATTGCGGTCTCAAAGACGGAGGGAAGGACCTCTCCGTTTTCTGTTCAGAGACCAGAGCTTATGCGGCCGGCGTTTTTACGAAAAATAAATTCCCGGGCGCTCCGGTCATTCTCGGAAGAGAAATCATTAAAAATGGTTATTTAAGGGGAATTATTGTCAACAGCAAGGTCAGCAATGTGGGAACCGGAACAGAAGGAATCGAAAATGCCCGGAGAATGGCAATTGCTGTTTCTGAGGAATTCAATATTCCCGAAAATGAAGTGATGATGAGTTCAACAGGTGTCATCGCAAAACAACTGCCCATAGAAATGATTGAAAGTGGGGTGAAAGGAATTTCTGAAAATCTGGAAGATGATCCCCTTGTGGGCGCAAAAGGGATTATGACCACGGACACCTATCCCAAAGCCCTGTCTGTCTCAGTTGACGAATCGGTAATAACAATTATCGGGAAAGGTTCCGGCATGATTGAGCCGAACATGGCAACCATGCTGGTTTATATCTTTACAGATGCTGAAATGGAAACCCCGCTTTTGGACACTATGCTCAGAGAGGCAGTTCACATCTCCTTTAACATGCTGTCCGTGGATACGGACATGAGCACATCAGACACCTGCATTATCATGGCAAACGGGCTGGCAGGAAAAGTGGATGAACACCGCTTTCTTGAAACACTGAAATTTGCCTGCGTTGAAATGACAAAAATGCTTGCAAGGGACGGAGAAGGAGCTACAAAACTGCTTTTGGCAAACGTGAATGGTGCCAGGACAGAGGATGAAGCGAGAGTCATTGCAAAATCAATTGTCAACTCACCGCTTGTAAAAACAATGGCTTACGGTGCTGACCCCAACATCGGACGGGTTCTTATGGCAATTGGAAAATGCGCGTGTGAAGTGCGGCCTGAAAAAACGGAAGTCAGAATTAACCACAGACTTGTTTATGCCAATGAAAGCAGGGTGGATTTTGATGAAGCAGAAGTCCGGAAACTGCTGAACGATGATTACGTCGAAATCACAGCAACCCTCAACATCGGCGACGGATGCGCCACCGCTTACGGCTGCGATCTGACAGAGGGCTACATCAGAGAAAACGCGGCATATTATTCTTCATAGATTTTTGCAGAGCAAATTTGCAAAATTGCAGTGCCTGACCAAATAAATTTTGAGGACAGAAGCATCTCTCTGACAATCCAGGAATTGCAACCCGCCAGAACTTATTTGGTCAGGCAGGAGGAGGAGGAACCCACCATTTCCACATACAGGTGGATTCCGCCCGGTATCCCACCATTTTCCATATAAGGTGGGTTACGCTTCGCTTCACCCACCCTACAGGATATTATTTCCCTTACTTGATCACAATATCCCCGAAATAGGGAAAATTCTGAACATTTACAATGGCCTCAATACCAACATTCTTCTTCCCGGCCCAGGAAAGATTCTGCCAGTGCAACGGAATATAGGCAGCATCATCATAAAGAATCTGCTCCACTTCCTGAAGCATGGCCTTCCGTTTTTCCAGATCAATTTCCGACTGAGATTTCAGAAGCAGCTCATCCACCTTGGGATTGCAGTAAGTGCCGCTGTTGTACTGACCATAGCCAGCTTCCTTATTGGCACACATTACCAGAAACTCGCTGTAGTTTGCGGAATCCTCTGTATCCGGATGCCATCCGATCAGCTGGATGTCCGCCACTTTGTCATCAAACTGATCCCAGTACTGAGCCTTGGGCATGGTTTTCAGGGTCACTTTGATGTTAATTTTTGCCAGCATTGAAGCCGTTGCCTCGGCAATCTTCTCATCATTCACATATCGGTTGTTGGGGGAAATCATAGTACATTCAAAGCCTTTTTCCAACCCGGCTTCTTTCATCAGAGCTTTGGCCTTTTTCAGATCATAGCGGGGAACCAGATTTGCCTTGTATCCGGCAAAGCCTTCAGGCCCCTGCTGGCCGGCTGTGCTGGCCGTGCCTTTCATAATCTTTTTGACAATGCCGTCATTGTTGATGGCATAGACCATGGCCTGGCGCACACGAACATCTTTGAATTCCGGCCGTCGGGTCTGATTTATCTGAAGCGTGATGATCCGGCTTCCGGACATGGTGACCAACTGGCTGTTGGCATCTTTTCTGATTCGTTCATAATCCTGGGGCGGTACCGGCATGATAAAGTCAACATCACCGGAAAGCAGTGCTGCAACACGGGTGGCATCGCTTTTGATGGGAGTCAGTATGATCTTGTCCACATTGCCGGGAGAATCTTTGTCCCAGTACGCGTCAAACTTTTCAAAAACAGTTTTTACTCCCTGTTCCCTGTCAGTCACCCTGTATTTACCGGTTCCGGATTCATTTTTAAGAGCAAAGGACGGACCGATCTTGACAATGGCATCCTTAGGCTGGCCTTCTTCATCTTTTCCTGTATAAAATTTTCTGTCCATGGCAAAAATATAGGTGGCCATATTCAGAAGCAGGGCATACGGTTTTTTGGTGACAATATCAACTGTGTTATCATCAACGACTTTGACACCTTCAAAAGGCTCAAAAAGCCCCTTGAAATCCTGGCTCTTCTTGAGGCGTTCCATTGTCCATTTCACATCCTCGGCAGTGAAGGGATTGCCGCTGTGAAATTTGACATTCTTGCGCAGATGAAAGCGCATGGTCAGTTCATCAATGCGCTCCCACTTGGTGGCAAGACGCGGCTCAAAAGTCATCTGCTTTGTCCAGCGGACCAGAGGATCAAAGACAATATGGGAATACTGGAGCATTCCCCCGGACAGTTGCACATGGGGATCCAGGGAAACCGGATCAGCATCCATAGCGAGTTTCATCACCTTGGCATCTGCCATTGCGCCCACACACAGAAGCATCAGCACTGCCATACACGATACAAACAGCTTTCTCATTTCTTCTCCTTTCTCTATATAAAGACTTATATTAAAATTACCGTCTTTATAGGAAAAAAATCGCAGAAGGTCAAGACGAAAAAACAGCAACAACCCATTTTTGAATATAAAAATTGTAAATATCCGAATTGATTACCAAAATACTTTGCCACATCCGAATTTGGGGCATCATCTGAAATATCTTGTTTTTTTACTCCTTCCATGATAGACAGCAAAATGCTCCCGGAATGCTCATCTGGGATTGACAAATCATAGACATCAGGCATCTCCGGGGGATTTGCCAATCCCCCGGGAGCGCAGTTTCGGAAGCGCAGTTTCGGTTTTCGGACGCTCGTCTGGGATTGACAAATCCCGGACATCAGGCATCTCCGGGGGATTTGCCAATCCCCCGGGAGCGCAGTTTCGGAAGCGCAGTTTCGGTTTTCGGACGCTCGTCTGGGATTGACAAATCCCGGACATCAGGCATCTCCGGGGGATTTGCCAATCCCCCGGGAGCACTGAGAGCGCGGTTCAGATCACTTTCAACTTTTCATGGCCAAGAGGATGACAAAAAATGAGCAAATACAGTTTTATAGGGACTGAAGCTCCCAGACCTGACGCGCCCGAGAAAGTGGCAGGCAAGGCAGTCTATATTCAAGACCTTGTGAGACCGGGCATGATCTACGGAAAAATCAGATACAGTGAATATGCACATGCCAGAATAAAGCACATTGACACCACAAAAGCCGAGAAACTCCCCGGAGTTAACGCCGTCATCACAGGCTATGACACACCGGAAATACGAATCGGTTTTATCAAAGACAATTTTGCATTGAAAAAAGGCAAAGTCCGGCAGTACCGTGACGAAGTGGCCGCGGTGGCCGCGACAGATCCCGATATTGCAGAAGAAGCTGCCGAGCTTATCAGGGTGGAGTATGAAGAGATTCCCGGAGTGTTCAGCCCTGAAAATGCCCTGAAAGCAGATGCACCCCTTGTTCACGAAGAGGACATGCGGGGCCGGCCAAAAACAGACAACCTGGTCCCGGTTCCCTGGAAATTCACAGCCGGAGATGTGGAAAAAGCCAGGCAGGAGGCCGCATACATTGCCGAAGACCACTTTGAAACCCCCATGGTGCAACAGTCATGTATGGGAACTGCCGGCTGTATTGCCGAATTTGACCTTCAGAACAATCTGCTCATCCACACAAAAACACAGATCCCCTTTTTGGCCCAGAATGATTTCAACAAGGCCCTCGTTGCCATGGGACTGAAAGGCAAAAACACACGCGTGGTCATCCCGACCCTGGGCGGTTCCTTTGGCACGGGGCTTGACACCCACGGGTATGAGTATATTGCCATCCTGCTGGCATATAAGACCGGAAAGCCCGTCAAAATTGTTCTGAACCGTGAAGAGGAATTCTCCTTCCAGTCACCGAGGCAGTCCAGCAAAACACACATTATTCAGGGATGTGACAAGGACGGAAAGCTCACTTTCAGAGATGTCAGAATGACCTTGGATAACGGGGCTTACACCTCCTGGGGGGCCACGACACCGAGCGTCATGATGCTGCCCATCTCCTCCATCTACAGAGTTCCCAATATCTTTTATGAAACTCGTATCGTCTATACAAACAACAACTACTGTCAGGCCATGCGGGGATACGGAAACCCCCAGGCCGCCTGGGCATTGGAAAGCAATCTGGATCAACTGGCAGAAACTGCCGGCATCGATCCTTATGAATTGAGGATGATAAACCGCAACATCCCCGACGACATCACCGAGATGGGACTGATGATTTCCTCCTGCGGTATGAAAGAATGCCTGGAAGCTGTGGCAGACAAGCTTGACTGGAAAGAAAAACGGCGACGGAGGCCGGCGGCCAGGGGCCAGGAATCAGAGGAATCATCAGAATCAAAAGCCCGCGGTGTCGGCATGGCCTCCCTGTTTCATGTCGGCGGTTCCGGTCGGGTGTATCGCTCGGACGGCACAGGCATTATCATGAAACTTGATGATTTCGGCAATGTCGGTGTCATCACCGGGGGAGTGGAAATGGGGCAGGGATTTGATTCAGCACTTGTTTTGGCCTCGGCCGAGGCCCTGGGCGTGACACCGGACAGAGTGACAATCATCTCCGGAGATACAGTCATCTGCCCCTGGGATGTGGGAACTCATGCCAGCCGGGGCGCGTTTACATCGTGTAATGCGGCAATAATGGCCGCTGAAAAGGTCCGGGAAAAACTGTTCAGAATGGCCTCGGAACATTTTATCCCCCGCATACAGTTCAAGCTGAAGCAGCGGAAGAAAAAAGAACCTGCCCTGAATCATACGGAACTTGAAATCCAAAATATCGGGTATGTGAAATGCGAGCCATCTGATTTTGACATGCGGAAGAATCGGATTTTCCTCAAAGAAAAGCCGGATGATCCTTTTCTCAGCCTGTCGCTTGAAGAAGTGCTGAGGGAGGCGCATTACAAGGAGCAGGGAACCATGATTGTGGCAGAAGCATTTTATGATCCCTGCAATGAGATGCTTAACGCAAAAACCTGCCGGGGAAATCTCTCCGCTGCCTATATTTTCGGCGTTCAGGGGGCTGAAGTGGAAGTGGATACAGAAACAGGAAAGGTAAAAATTCTTCAGTTTGCCGCGGCCCATGATGTGGGACGGGTCATAAATCAGCAAACCATCAGAGGGCAGATTTATGGGGGGATTTTTCAGGGGGTCGGATACGCACTTTGTGAAGAGTATAAAACAGAAAAGGGGAAAAACCTCAATCCCAACTTTCTGGATTACAAAATACTCTCAGCCCCTGATGCGGACTTTCCCATCCATATAGAACTGATCGAAACGAATGATGAGGCAGGACCTTTCGGTGCCAAAGGCGTAGGCGAACCCGGCCTCGTACCGACAGCTCCCGCCATCGCCAACGCCATTTATGACGCAGTCGGCGTTCGGATCAGAGACCTTCCCATCACGCCCGAAAAAGTGATGGCGGCAATACAAAAAAAAAGTGGAAAGTGAAAAGTGCCAACTTTCCACTTTTAACTTTCCACTTTTAACTTTTTCTCACGCTTTACTCTCTTCTGATTTCTCCTCTGCGGCCTCTGGTTTCTTCTTTTTCTTCTTGCTCTTTTCAGCGCCCATCAGTTCAATCAGGGAAACAGGGGCGGCATCTCCCGCGCGTCTTCCCAGTTTGACAACCCGGGTATATCCTCCGGATACAGAACCAAAACGCTCGGAAGCCTCCTCAAACAGCTTATGGACGATGTCTTTTTCCCTCACGACTGCAAGAGCCTGGCGTCTGGCATGAAGATCCCCCCGTTTTGCAAGCGTGATCAGATGATCAGCCCAGTTCTTCAGTTCTTTCGCCTTCACATCTGTCGTCCGGATACGGTCATGTTTAAAAAGCGAGGTCACCATGTTCCGGAACATGGCATTCCGATGGCTGCTTGTCCTGCCTAATTTCAAACCGGCTTTTCGATGTCTCATAAAATCCTCATCATGAATTGAAAAATTGTGAATTGAAAAATTGTCAATTCACAATTTACTCATTTTCCTCTTCTGTGTCTTCCTCAGGAGGCAGAAATCCCTCAAGCTTCATCCCGAGAGAAAGGCCCATTTCAGTCAGAACCTCCTTGATCTCGTTCAGGGACTTTCTCCCAAAATTCTTCGTTTTGAGCATCTCTGCCTCAGTCTTGCTCACAAGTTGGTAAATCTTCAATATATCGGCATTTTTCAGACAATTGGCACTGCGTACGGAAAGTTCAAGCTCTTCAACACTCCTGTAAAGATTTTCATTAAAATGGGGCTTATCGTCCTCTTCCGATCTTTTATCCGGTTCCGGCTCAAGTCCCTCATCAAAATTGATGAAAATTGCCATCTGCTCCTTAAATATCTTGGCCGCATAAGCAATTGCGTCTTCAGGATAAACACTCCCGTCTGTCCAAATCTCCATGGTCAGTTTGTCATAGTCTGTCCGCTG
>JAOZLU010000216.1:7116-10188 GCA_029934695.1 Desulfobacterales bacterium
TGCCCCTTCCGAAAGCGTCGCAATATGCAAATTCGGATTAAGGACATCCAATCTTCCGTCATCACTGATAATATGCCCTGCCGTCACCTCGCCTTTCCCTGTGGCGTCAATGCGTATCTTTTTGGGTGTCTTGGGATCGGCCTCGGGAGAAAGCCTGAAACGCACCTCTTTCAGATTGAGAATAATTTCGGAAACATCCTCCACCACACCCGAAATAACACTGAATTCATGCATTACCGCGTCAAATTTTACCGAAGTGATGGCAAGACCGTAAAGGGAAGAAAGTATTATCCGTCTTAAAGAGTTTCCGATAGTTATGCCAAATCCTCTTTCAAGAGGCTCACAAACGAACTTGCCATACGTGGGTTTCCGGCTGCTCACCTGAACCCTTTCCGGCTTAATCATCTCCTGCCAGTTCATGTACATTAAATCATTGGATGACATGTCGTTAAAAATTCCCCTGACTTTTGTAGAAATTGAGAAGGGATTGGAAAATTTTTGCAGTGGAGCACCGCAGGTTCGACTCCGGAATTTCCCAAAACCCGTGAATCCGCATCGTTGAATGTGTTCATTCCTACGGGATTTTGCCGGCAACA
Source organism: Desulfobacterales bacterium (assembly GCA_029934695.1). Classification (GTDB taxonomy): domain Bacteria; phylum Desulfobacterota; class Desulfobacteria; order Desulfobacterales; family 4be13; genus JAOZLU01. The sequence continues at coordinate 7,713 of JAOZLU010000216.1, forward strand.
CCTCTTTGATGTTTGATGTTTGATGTTTCAAGTATCCAACATCAATACAGGGTTGCAAACAGGTGAACAATGTCCCGAAAAGGAAGTAGTCCTATGTTTCAAGTATCCAACATCAAACATCGAAACATCCAACATCGAAACATCCAACATCGAAATCACTTGGAATAAAGTTCCACGATGAGCTGTTCCTGCATCGGCATTGTAAGGTCTTCACGCACAGGCAGATCTTTTACCGTGCCTTGCAGATTTTCTTTTTCCAAATCAAGCCACTGGGGAACTCCTCTCCGCACCACAGCATCCAGCGCGTCTCCCAGCGCCTGAATATTACGGCTCTTCTCCCGGACAGTAATAACATCACCCTTTTTTATGAGATAAGACGGAATATTCACTTTCCTGCCATTGACAAAAAAGTGACTGTGTCTGACAAAATGACGCCCCTGAGTACGTGAATTTACAAAACCGAGTCGGTAAACCACATTATCCAGACGGCGTTCAAGTAAAATGAGAAGATTTGTACCTGTAATGCCCTTCTGACGATCCGATCTCTGAAAAAACAGATGAAATTGCTTCTCAGAAAGACCGTACATACGTTTCACCTTCTGTTTTTCACGGAGCTGAATACCGTAATCCGAAATCTTTCCACGACGACGCTGACCATGCTGACCTGGCGGATAACTGCGCCGGTCAAAAGCGCACTTGTCAGAATAACAACGATCCCCTTTCAGAAACAATTTCAAATTTTCGCGTCGGCATAGCCTGCAGACAGACCCTCTGTATCGTGCCAAGTTTTTCCTCCTTAAACCAATTATCAGTCATCAGCTTTCCCGCATACTGATTGATGTCCACCGGTCAAACATCAAGCATCAAACATCAAGCATCAAGCATCAAGCATCAAACATCAAGCATCATAAATTAAACTCTGCGTCTTTTGGGCGGCCGGCATCCATTATGCGGAATCGGTGTCACGTCCTTGATCACCATGACATTAAAACCCGCAGACTGCAAAGAGCGCAACGCGGATTCCCGCCCGGCTCCTGGGCCTTTGACATACACTTCCACGTTCCTCATACCATGCTCCATGGCTTTTTTTGCAGCATCCTCGGCCGCAAGCTGGGCCGCAAAAGGTGTACTTTTCCGCGATCCCTTAAAACCCTGAACACCTGCGCTTGACCAGGAAACAATATTTCCAACCGGATCGGTGATCGTAACAATCGTATTGTTAAATGTGGACTGGATGTGTACGACACCATTTAATATATTCTTCTTTTCTCTCTTTTTTGTACGGGTTCTTCTTTTCGCCATTATATAAAGTCCTTATGTCAGTTGCAGGCTGTCAGTTGCTCTCAGTTCCAGCCGCATACGAACCCCCTGACCACTGATCCCATCATATTTGCTACTTCTTCGCCTTTGCAGCACCCTTCTTCTTTACAGCAGACCGTCTGGGACCTTTTCGCGTACGGGCGTTCGTGCTTGAGCGCTGTCCCCGCACAGGAAGGGATTTCCGATGACGAAGTCCGCGATAGCATCCGAGATCCATCAGTCTTTTGATATTCATGGAAACTTCTGTGCGAAGTTCTCCTTCAACCTTATATTCGTTGTCAATCACCTTACGAATGCTGTTGATCTCAGATTCTGACAAGTCATCTGTCCTGGTGTCAGGATCAATACTGAGCTGTGTGAGTATGTGTTTCGATGTGCTCCTGCCAAGACCGAAAATATATGTCAGCCCTATCTCAACCCGCTTACGCTTTGGTAAATCTACGCCCGCAATTCTTGCCAACGCTCATCCTCCCCTTAGTCTTTGCCAGTGATCAGTGGTCAGAGGTCAGTTATCCGTGCTGCAACTGACCAGCGGGCCTCTTATCCCTGCCTCTGTTTATGTCTTTTATTTTCACAGATTACCCTGACAACCCGCTTTCTGCGGATTATTTTGCACTTATTGCACATCTTCTTTACAGAAGCCCTGACTTTCATCTGAAACTCCTTATTCCCGGCGAGTTTTAGGTTTCAGGTTTTAAGTTTTAAGTTTTAAGTTTCAGATTTCAGGAAAATACCTGCTTCTCGGATTTGTCAATCCGAGCGGGAAACCACTTTCAACTTTCAAACTTTCAAACTTTTCACTTTCAACTGTCGGGTCTTTAATCACTTTGATCTGTACGTTATTCTGCCGCGTGAAAGATCATACGGCGAAAGTTCAACCGTAACTGTGTCGCCAGGCAGAATTTTGATGAAATGCATACGCATCTTTCCGGAAATATGCGCAAGTATCTGATGCTTGTTTTCCAGTTCGACCTTAAACATTGCATTGGGTAATGTTTCAGTGACCGTACCCTGTACCTTGATCGCCTCTTCCTTTGCCATACTGATTCCCCGTTTTGAGTTACCCGTTCCGCTGACCGACCTGTTGATCAGCCCATTTTTTTTATCAAACATCAAACATCAAACATCAAACATCAAACATCAAACATCAAACATC
>JAOZLU010000820.1 GCA_029934695.1 Desulfobacterales bacterium
AACATCGAACATCAAACATCGAACATCGAACATCAAACCTTATGGGACGATTATGAAAAAGAAGGCCAAAAGTCTGGAATCCATGCTGAAGAGAGCTGAGAAACTGTTCAAGAAGGGAAGCTATGCTTTAGCCAAAGACGAATTTGAGAGAGTCAACGAGTTCTTCCGAGATGATGATATTGCAGAGAAGATTAAGATATGTGAAAAGGAGTTTGTCCAGCTTAAAGCAAAGGATCTGATAAAAAGGGGCCGGAAAAGTGTCAGGAAGGGCAGTCTGCAAGAAGCGATCAGGTGCTTTGAAGAAGCATATCAGATTTCCGGAGAGGACTGGCTCTCGGAGAGAATCAGTGAATTAAAGGCGGAACTGTCCGGCAGGGAGTCCTTTAAAGCTGCGAAAGATGCGGAAGCATCGGGAGACTATGAAAAAGCTGCGGTTCTGTATGAAGAAGCGTTTGCAACTCAGGAAAGCGAAGACATTCTCCTCAAAAGGGCGTCTTCCCTTATCAAAGCTGAGAAATATGAGGATGCGATTTCCATATTCAGGAATCTCAGTATGCCGGATGACAGGGCCAGGTACGATTATGGCTTTGCACTGGTAAAAACGCATCAATACTATGAATGCCTGAAAATATGGAATACTGTTCAGTCCAAAGATGACGAATTTCTGGAACAAAAATCGCTCGCCCAGTCCCTTCTGGCATCTGATCTCTATGACCGTTTTTTTCAGGCAAAAGCTGGCTATTCAGATCCGGGGGTCCAAGATGATCCGTTTGCAGCCATCTATGAGGAAGGAACATATCTTATCCAGAATCTGAAACCGAAATTTGAAAACCGGAATTCCCAAAATTCAGTTTCAAGCATCAAACATCAAGCATCAAGCATCAAGTTTCAAGCATCAAGTTTCAAGGGCCTCATAGAATACTCCAAATATGCGTGGACAGACCAGTTATGGAAGAAAGGGCAATATGAGACGATCATGGAGTTGCTCCTTCCTTATCCGTCAGAAATGGATGCGGATATGCTGGCACTTTACGCAAAAACTTTTTTCAAACTGGCCGAGATATCAGAAAAATATATGCCTGAATTCACGATGTTCTGGCTCACTGCGCTTTATAACCATGAGATATTCATGAAACTGTCCCCCGTTCCTGACGAAAGGGAAACAATTCGTCAGTCCCTTATCCAAAAGGCGGAGGACCTGATAAAAAGGTGGTGCGCCAAAGCTGGGCGAAATTCGCTGAAAACAGCGATCTCGTGCTGGAATGCGGAGAAGCAGGCACTGAAGGACCTGAACGCCATTGCAGGGGATATATCCGCATCGGAAACAAACTTGGCCTGTGCTCCGAAATTTGCCCAAAAATTCGGAATGTCCGAACATATTATCTGTTTAATCAGAGATAACAGGGATTTCTTTTCGGATACAGAACATTATCTGGAGACAGGAGGATACTACTCTTCTGCCGGGCAAAGTCTTTTTCATCTTCATAAAGAGGAGTATGAAGACGCTCTTGCGAACCTGCCGGGGTCCGGTGCGCCTCGTAAGGAGCAGAAAGATGCCGAGTTTATAGCATACTGTATTGAACGGGTCCATTTCGCTTATGGTCTGTATTGCCTGAAAAAGGGGGACGGCCGTTCGGCACGGTATTTCGAGAATGCCGCTGTCCTGTTTGAGAAATCACCCAAATATGAAAAGGATTTCATTGAAAAAACATTTGAGTGTCGTGACACCGATGAATTGGGCCGATATGAGAATGCCCTGAACGAGATTTACTCAAAAAGACCGACAAAGGAGATTACAGAGGCATTGTCCCTGACAATGGTCCGGCGGGCAGTCAGATTGTATAATGCCCGTCAGTTGAATATCAAGGCAGCCGAGGCTGTGGTAGTAAAGGCCATGTCCCTTAATCCCGATAACGAACTTGCCCGGACCACATTGGAGAGAATGCAGGTGGATATTGAAATGGAAGAACTCTTCAAAGCCATCAGCAAGCACAAAATGAACAAGGCGTGCCAGATAGCGGCGAAATCCCAAATTCAGGAAGTGAGGGATGAGTTCTTTGATTTCATGGAGTATAATCTTGAGCATGTTGAGGAGATGGACATGGATGATCATGAAAAGGTCATTCTGCTGAACGATTTTTTCAAATGGTGCGCCCGGGTGGATGAAAAGCATCCGATTCTGTATGATATTGACGAAATGATTAAGGACCTGGAGATTAGGTGAATAATGAATCCTTACGAAGTATTAAATATTGAACAAGGTGTCACAAAGCAGGATATTCTCCGGGCGGTAACGCTGGCCATGAGGGAGAGAAAGTATTCCAGCAGGGAAATTGCCTTGGCACAGAAGACACTCATGGCTTCGGTATCCAACGCGTCCGAGGAATTTATCAGATTTATTGATGTGAAATCTCTGCTGGATCAACTGGATATGACGCTTCCGGAGACAAAAGACGAAGTGTTTTCAGAAATTCCAGATGCTGATGCTTTAAAATATCTGTCTATTTCGGTTTGATACTATTTTCATTTCATCGGAATGACAGATCAGGAAAGGAGAAAAGCTGTGGAACATGCGATTGATCCGAGTG
>JAOZLU010000821.1 GCA_029934695.1 Desulfobacterales bacterium
TTGATGTTTGATGCTTGATGCTTGAAACTTGATGCTTGAAACTTGATGCTTGAAATTATGAAATCTTAAGGAAAACGAATATGTCAAAAAGGAATGTCACATCTTTATTTATGGAAAACAAGAGCGTATTTATCGTTATTGCCGTTGCGCTCTTTCTGATCGAGTTGGAAATTTTTGCTGTCGCGGCCATGAAATCCGGCAGAGACTATAAACTTCAGGTATTAGATGATAAAGGAAACCTGATTCATGAAACAGATGGTAAAAGTCTGAGTGATTTCAACAAATATTATTTTGAGAAGACATTCGGTCCTTTTGAGCAGTATCAGGTCAAATTGGTGACAAAAAATATCCCTTTTCCGTTCAGGGCCTGGTTTGTCGCGGCTGTCTGCATTCCCCTGGGCATCGTTCTGCTGTTTGCTTTTGTTGTCAAGGCGTATATATCACTTTTTTATGGGGAAGAAAAAGAAGATGAAGAAGATTTACGCAAAGCCGAATACAGCACACGCCTTGGAAAGATTGTTGCCAGTGTCAGCGGATTTAATATTTTTGCCATCGGTTTTTTTGTATTCCTTCTGGTTATTTCCTACTGGATCATACCGGAGGTGGTAGTATATCTCGGCAAGCTGGGGGAAGAAACCATACTGAAATATAAATGGTTCTTTCTGACCGTTATTCTGGTAGTTTTCGGTACTCTCGTATGGGTGCTTTATCTTAGGTATCTTCTTGCAAAAAAGACGATTGAAAGTCAGACAGAGGTGGACAGATACCGCCTGCAGCTTGAATTTAAGCAGGGCGGCGATCTTCCCCTTCAGTTGGACTATGATCAGAATGGAACGGGCCGCAAAACCCTTATTGGCTGGGATGAGGATAAAGGATCAGGCTCAGATAAGGGGGAAAGCGGAACTCCGGGCACAGAAAAATTGAAAAAAAGCAAGTTTTTTAACAAAACTCGGCAGATGAAAAGTTGAAAGTGAAAAGTTGAAAGTGAAAAGTGAAAAGTTGAAAGTTGAAAGTTGAAAACCCGAATCGGATTGCCAAATCCGATCAGCCGGATTTGTCGGTCAGAGAAACCCGGTTTGTTTCTTAGGGATAATCTTTTTTTAAAGCCTGCAACTGTTTACGGCTGTCTGTATTCAGTTTCTGCACAAAAGGGGCAATGTCATGCAGATTGCAACGACACACAAAAACACGGATTTTGATGCGCTGGCTTCCACGATTGCCGCGACCATTTTGTATCCGGGAACCATTCCGGTGCTTCCTAAAAACCTGAACCCGAATGTCAAAGCCTTTTTATCAATCCATAAAAATATCTTCAACATCCACACATCGGATGACATTGATCTGAATAAGGTGGATCGTCTGATTGTTGTTGATGTGAACAAATGGGACCGCCTTGACCGGATGAAGCCGTTAAGGAAAAAAGATGATCTTGAAATTATCCTGTGGGATCATCATCTGATGGAAGGAGATATTGAGCCGGATTGGAAATGCAGCGAGGAAATGGGGGCAAATATCACGCTGATGATACGGCAGTTCAAAGAAGAAAGAAAGGTGTTAAGCCCCATGCAGGCCACCCTTTTCCTGGCCGGGCTGTATGAAGACACCGGCAATCTGAGATTTACTTCTGCAAAAGCCGAGGACGCTTATGCCGCAGGATATTTGCTGGAGCGTAACGCGGACTTGAAGGTCATCAATTCATTTTTGCGCCCCGCGTACGGAGAGAAACAGAAAAATATCCTGTTTGAGATGCTGAAATCGGCAAAAAAGATGAATATAAACGGATACAATATCAGTATCAACAAAATGGAGATTACCGGCCATGTTGACAGTCTTTCGGTGGTGCTTCACATGTACAGAGAAATTTTGGATGTTGATGCGGCCTTTGGTATCTTCAGTGTCAAAGAACAAAAGAATTGCATCATCATCGGCCGCAGCAATACAGATGATATTAATGTAGGAACGATCATGAAGACCATGGGTGGCGGGGGGCATCCGGCCGCTGGTTCTGCCATGATGAAGTCTGTTAATCCGGATACTGTGGAAAAAATGATAGCAAACCTCGTTGAAGGCAATCAGCATGCGTCTGTACAGATCAGCGATGTGATGTCTTTTCCTGTTTTCTCTGTGCCGTCAGATACCAAAATGAAGGAGGTGGCCATCCTTCTGCGGGAAAAAGGATGTACAGGTGTGCCGGTGGTTGATAACGGGGAAACCGTCGGTATAATCTCAAGAACGGACTTTCGGAAAGTCAGGAAAGACTCCGGGCTGAAGGCCCCGGTAAAAGCATTTATGGGGAGAAATGTAATCACCATAGAACCGGGTAAAAGTCCCATACAAGCCGCCCATCTGATGGTAAGACATGATATCGGCCGTATCCCGGTGGTGAAAAACGGGCATATTATCGGAATTGTCACACGGTCCGATATAATGAACTATTTTTATGATATGTTGCCGGATTAGATGTTGGATGTTAGATGTTGGATGTTGGATGTTCGATGTTCGATATTGGATATTCGATGTTTGATGTTCGATGTTTGATGTTCGATATTGGATATTCGATGTTTGATGTTCGATGTTTGATGTTCGAT
>JAOZLU010000822.1 GCA_029934695.1 Desulfobacterales bacterium
TTGATGACCCGCCAAAGCTGGTCAACCCGATCCTTGACAGAACCGTGCATGAGGACGCACACCCTGAGTTCATCAATCTGGCTGATGTCTTTATGGACATAGACAGTGAAAACACTTCCATTGTCAAGACCATCCAGGCAAACACCAATGGAACCCTGATCAGCGCCACTGTTGACGGAGACGAACTGACCCTTGAATATCAGCCAGATCAGTACGGAGAAGCCGTCATAACACTTCTCGCCATTTCAGGAGAAAATTACATCACCGATGAATTCAAAGTCACCGTCATCTCGGAAAATGACGCACCAGACACACCTGTGGTCAACCCGGACCAGTTCCCCACCCTCCTTGAAATCAGCGAGGACAGCGGTGAGAGCATGGGAAACAGCGTGGCAGAAATCTTCCCGGATGACTTCATCATTGACGTGGACGGGAACACAGTGGAAGCCATTGCCGTCACCTCGGTCAACAACATCATGGGTGTATGGCAGTATTCCTTAGACAGCGGCCTGACATGGCAGGATTTCTCCCAAGAAACCGGCACGGTCGCACTCATGGAAACAGAAGCCCGTCTGCTGGACAGCGATGACAGAATTCGGTTCATTCCCACTCCGAATTATTACGGCAAATCAAGATTCACGTTCCGGGCATGGGATATGACCGACGGGAACACGCCCGGGGGAACCGCTGATGCCAGCGACAAAGGCGGATCCGAAGCCTTCAGCCTCGTGGCAAACGAGGCCATCATCCGGGTGAATCCCTCAGATGATCCGCCAATACTCGCCCATCCTATCAGCGATTTGATTGTGGATAAGGCTGACGCGAGGAAAACGATAAACCTGACAAATGTCTTTGGCGATCCGGACAATGATCCGTCGCAGATCACCAAGATGCTGCAAACCAATACCAATCCGTATCTTGTCACCACCAAAATCAGTGACAACACGCTGACCCTGGAATTCCATGACAACCTGCTCGGAGCTGCGACCATCACAGTTCTCGCTGAATCCAACGGGAAGAATGTCTCAGATGTGTTTACCGTGACGGTGACAGAAGAGGTTACTGACCCGGTTGGCCCTGATCCGGTTCCGCCAGGCATGACTCCCATTGACGAGGATTATCTTGACAGCAGCGGAGACACAGTGGCTGACATATTCAAGGGAAATTTTCTCTCAGAAGTGGAGTTTTTCACAGATTCAGACGGGGATCCCATAAAAGCCATTGCAGTTACAGCAGTGAACAACCGGATCGGCAAATGGCAATACTCTGCCAACAACGGCATCACCTGGAATAATTTCAGTCCGGTTGAAGGTCGGTTTGTGTATATGGAAAAAAAGGCCCGTCTGCTTGATGCTGACCATCGGATCCGCTTTGTGCCGAGAGAGGACTATTACGGCAGATCCGAATTTACATTCCGGGCTTATGACAAGAGCGTGGGCAAACCCGGGGGAACTGCAGACACGCTTGCCGTTACCAGAGATGAGAAAACAGGATTCAGTGCGGCCTCAGATAATGTCGACATCAAAGTTCATCCGATGGATGATCCGCCCACAGTGGAGAATGCCCTGGAGAATATTGTCCTGGCAAATGAAGAACTCCCGGTAACCAGAATAATCAACCTGGCCGACGTTTTCACAGATATAGACGATGACCCGGGATTCATCACCAAATCTCTGGGAAGCAATACAAATCCGAGCCTTGTGAAAGCTGAGATTGACAGAAACACGCTGACCCTGGATTTTCAGGAGAATCAGACCGGTCAGGCAGACATAACGATCCTTGGCACCTCCAACGGACAGACCGTGACAGATACATTTACCATCCGTGCGGGAATGCCGAACAGTGCTCCGGTTCTGGACCCGGCACAGAGGCCGGTACTGACTTCAATTGTCCCGGATAATTTCATCAGCGATGGAAATACCGTGGCAGAGATTGTCGCAGACGGATCCGTGACAGATGCGGATGACCCTGAAGAGGCCATTGCAGTCATCTCCGTGGACAACAGCGACGGTGTTTGGCAATATTCCATTGATGATGGCGACTCATGGCAGGATTTCACTCCCGTGACTGGCGGCATTGATGACTTTGAAGCCCAGGCCGTTCTCCTGGATGAGACCAGCAGGATCAGATTTGTGCCGGATCCCGGGTTTCTCGGTATCGCTGCATTTACCTTCCGGGCTTATGACAAGAGCATAGGCACTGCGGGAGACACCGCAGATGCCAGTATCAATGGAAATGAAACCGCATTCAGCACAGCCACAAATCAGGCGAGCATCTGGGTGAGCAAATGCGTTGTTGGCGGTACGCTCCCCGGAGATATTGACGGCAGCGGGAGTGTTGATCTGGCCGATATCATCCTGACCTTGAAATTGCTGACAGAAATCCACACAGATCGTATTTGCATTTATGCGGATGTGAACGATGATGGGAAGATTGGGATGGCGGAGCTTGTCTATGTCCTGAAAGAACTGTCAGAATAACTGCCCGAATGTGTGAATCTACAAGGATTGTGGATAAGAAAGGATTAGGTGTGTTCTTTGGCAGTTCTGAGTTACAATTTAATTGACCTTTGTGTTCTTTGCGG
>JAOZLU010000823.1:0-1159 GCA_029934695.1 Desulfobacterales bacterium
TGTTTGATGTTTGTTGCTACAGCCCGGGCTGATGAACTCTATGTTCCGGCATACTGATGCCCACGGGGATCATTTGCATACTATGAGCGGGAAGAGGGATTGCCAGAAATGCCACGGCATCGGCGTATTCGGGATCACCTGCAATATTCTCAAACGTGGAAGGCGACGGTATCTCCTCTCCGTCCTCACGCATTCCCCTGACATGAAACGGCAGGGCATCATAAGCCATTTTTGCGGCCTCCTCAATGGTGTGGCCGGCCGTGATGCATCCGGGAAAATCGGGAAAGGAAACTCCGTAGTCGCTGCCTGGCTCTTTATGAATGACTGCTATATAACGGTACATGCGGCTGTCCATTTAATCTGTCGTCCTCGTAAGTTGTGGCAAAGCCGGCAATAAATTACCGGGCTGTTTTCAGTTGTCCCTACGGGACAAATCCAGCCTGCTTCAGCTATCAGCCTCGGAATTTATTCCGAGGCTTGCCTCAAATTACAAATATCCGATGATTTCATCAATAAGGTCGGACAGATTCGGTAAATTGGCCCGGGTTACCTTACCATCCTGCCTATGCTTATGTTCCCTGAATCCGAGTGCCGGCTTGTGCATGGCGTTGTCGTATCTGAAGATCAGATTGCCGTCCGCATCCTGATAATGATACGCATAACTCAGTCGCTTTGTCCCGTACTTGGCATCAATGTATTCCCTGATGTGGAGAACCGATCTGTCAATAAGAACCGCCTTCACTTTTATATTTGCCTGCCTGTTCGGGCGTATTTCCTCTCTGATTTCCAGAGATTCCGCATACCCGTAGTCCTCAAGTTTTTCTATTTCCCGGCGAAACAGTCCGAGATATTTATGAACTGACATTTTCAATACCTTCCAAAATTCGCAACCGCTGATTCAGCTTTGCATAAAACTGATACTCTCCGGCCCATTCCACATACTCCATATCCTCGCCTTCCAAATCTTCGGCAGCCCATTCATTTATAAAGGTTTCCGAAGGGACATTGTATTTTTTTTCAAATCTTTTCAGACGCCTTCCGGCAAGATTCAGGCCGTATCTCAGTCGCAGCGTCTCCTTTTCCAGAGCATCCTGCAAAATTTCCACAGCCTTCCGGGGGCTGTCTGTATTCATGGTTATCGTAAGCATTTCTGCCTCCT
>JAOZLU010000823.1:1259-2582 GCA_029934695.1 Desulfobacterales bacterium
AAAATCCTTTCTTATCCCCAATCCGTGTAGATGGCTATTCTCAGTTGTCCCTACGGGACAAAAAATCCTGTTTGAAGCTCTTCAGCTTCGGAATTTACTTCGAGGCTTGTCTTGCTGATTTATCTGCTATCGCTTTCTGTTCTGCTCAGACCGAGGTAAGCATATAATTCAGGCGACTTGGGGCCGACATACAGAATGTCAACACTTTGCTCATCTTCGGAAATATACCATACCAGACGAAATTTTCCCATAATCCACATACGGTAATGTTCCGGATGCCCTTCAAGTTCCTTGGCGTTTCCCGGACGGGGCTGCTCTGACAAGGATATGATTTGCTGACGTGCGATGTTTCTCACATTCCCGGGCAGGCGGTTCAGGTGCCTGCGGATGGCTTTGGACAGAATCACCTGATATTTCATTTCTCGTCCTCCAAAGCCGCACGAAGCTCCTCAATGGTATCACATACGATCATATCCTCGGGATGCTGTTTCCTGTAGCCTCTCTCGGCCTGAACAGCGTCCCATAATGCCTCGTCTTCTGAAGAATCTTGAGAAGTATGGGTAAATCTGTATTCCAGAAATTCGATATACTGCAAAATATGGGGCAGGCACTCGGAAGGGAGCCGATATAATGCTTTGACAATTGTCTCCGCTGATATATCCGGCATAGGTGCCGGCCCCAGAATTTTTTCTGCCTGCTGTGATATTTCGGTGTTTATCATAATAAAATCTCCTTATTTTTCCAGTCAGGAAGCATGGGAACTGCCTGATTCTTTTTTCATTATTATTGCTCCGCTTCCTCCAAAATTTCATCCATGTTCATCTGAAACGGTGAAACCCCGTATTGTCCTATTTTGAGGAGAAAGGAGACACGATCCGATCATGCCAGTCCGGCCGCTTTTCCGGAAGAAATTTTTTCCAGTTCATAAAGCTTTGCGGCAAGAAAGAAACGGGCATCCTGTTCAAACTGTTCCCTGCTTTTTTTTAAAGATAACAGCAGGTCTTCTGTGTATGGGATGTGCAAAATATTTTCTTTCATAATACACCTCGTTTTTATATTGACAATGAATTGCCGGGCTGTTCTCAGTTGTTCCTGCGGGACAAAAAAATCCTTTCTTATCCCTAATCCGTGTAGATGGGCTATTCTCAGTTCCTGAAGAACGATGCCCGGCAGGGCGAGAGATTCATCATTTTCAGTCAGTTTATGCAATATTTTTGCTTCATAAAATATTTCCGCATCATATTTCGGCCTGCGGAATGCCAGTGACCAGCCTGAAAGGTGGGTTGCGGTTTCGTTTTTTACTGCGTAAAAAATCGAAATCCT
>JAOZLU010000217.1 GCA_029934695.1 Desulfobacterales bacterium
GGGTTCGGGTTTTAGCGTGGGGAGACCTGCGAGGTTTCAGAAACCTCGCAGGTCTATTTCAACTTTCAACTTTGGAGATTAAACCATGAAAGGAATCATACTTGCAGGCGGTTCAGGCACACGGCTCTATCCGATCACTCAGGTGATCAGCAAACAACTGCTTCCGATATATAATAAGCCGATGATCTATTACCCTCTTTCGGTCCTCATGCTGGGGGGAATACGGGAAATTCTTGTGATCTCAACCCCGCATGACCTCCCTCTTTTCAGAAAACTTCTGGGGGATGGGTCCCAGTGGGGCATATCTTTTGAATATGCGGAACAGCCCCGTCCCGAAGGCCTGGCCCAGGCATTTGTCATTGCCCGGGATTTTGTGGGAACCGGAGATGTCTGCCTGATACTGGGGGACAACATCTTTTACGGTTTCAGTCTCACCGGTCAGTTCAATAAGGCCAGGGAAAACAACAGAGGGGCAACCGTTTTCGGCTACAGGGTAAAAGATCCGGAGCGTTACGGCGTTGTCAGTTTTGATGAATCGGACAGGGCTGTTGACATAGAGGAAAAACCCCAAAAACCAAAATCCAACTATGCCGTGACCGGCCTGTATTTTTATGACAATCAGGTGCTTGATATCGCAGCAAACCTGAAGCCTTCGCCGCGGGGAGAGCTTGAGATTACCGATGTCAACATGGCTTACCTGAAAAAAGGAATGCTCCGGGTGGAAAGGCTTGGCAGGGGGATCGCCTGGTTAGATACAGGAACATACAAGACACTGATGCAGGCCTCCAATTTCATCGAAGTCATTGAAAACAGGCAGGGACTCAAGGTGGCATGTGTTGAGGAAATTGCTTATCGGAAGGGCTTCATTGACGCTGCCCAGGTGGAAAAGCTGGCCCAGCCCCTTCTGAAAAACAGTTATGGAAAATATCTGACGGATTTACTGAACCATTAGGAAGCCAACATGAAAGTTATTAAAACATCTGTTAAAGGCGTTCTTATCATTGAGCCTCCGGTATTTAAGGACAGACGGGGCTTTTTCATGGAAACATATCGCCAGAACAGATATCGGGAATACGGGACAGACCGGGTCTTTGTTCAGGACAATCTTTCGTTTTCCGTGCAGGGAACCCTGAGAGGACTGCATTTCCAAGTCAGACACCCCCAGGCAAAGCTTGTGCAGGTGATGACAGGCGAAATATTTGACGTTGCCGTTGACATCAGGCCCGGTTCACCCACATTCGGGAAATGGACAGGTGCTTATCTGAACGAAGAGAACAGACGCCAGTTGTTTGTGCCGGAGGGTTTTGCCCACGGTTTCTGCGTACTCAGTGAAACCGCCCTTTTTTCATATAAATGCTCGGATTATTACGCGCCTGATGATGATGGCGGCATTTTGTGGTCGGATCCCGACCTTGGCATTGACTGGCCCGTGAAAGAGGTTATCGTTTCGGACAAAGACGGAAAATTGCCGTGCCTTTCCGAGCTTCTTCCTGAGCAACTGTATTCACCGGAGAATAAACCATGAAAATTTTTACAACCGGATCAGAGGGACAACTCGGATGGGAGCTTTTAAGACAGGGGGAACGGTTTGATTTTGAAGTCATCGGGGCTGATCTGCCTGAAACTGATATAACCGATAGCTCTCAGCTCGAAAATATTCTCGCAGATTTGCAGCCATCTCTTGTTGTCAATGCTGCGGCATACACAAATGTTGACGGCGCGGAGACAGAGGAAATGCTTGCTTTTGCAGTGAACAGGGATGGCCCCGCAAATCTTGCCAAAGTCTGTGCAGACGCGGGAATTCCCCTTATTCATATTTCAACTGATTTTGTCTTTGACGGTAAGAAAACAACACCTTATGTCGAGGCAGATACTGTGTCCCCGCTGGGTATTTACGCCAGGAGCAAAGCAGCGGGAGAGGATGCGGTAAGGTCCCGGGTGAAAGAACACCTTATTATGAGGACTGCATGGCTGTACGGGGTCCATGGGCATAATTTTGTCAAGACCATGCTGAGGATCGGAAAGGAAAGAGATGTTGTCCGGGTGGTGGCGGATCAGTACGGTTCTCCGACTTTTGCGGCTGATCTGGCTGAAGCGGTTCTGACCATGGCCGCTCAGGTGCGTGATGGTTCTGAAATCGGCTGGGGAACATATCATTATTGCGGCTCCGGAGTGACAACCTGGCATGGATTTGCAGAAGCGATATTTGAAGTGGCAGGGCAATATCCTCCGAGGAAGACGACAAGGGCGGAACCGATTACAACTGCCGAATATCCCACAGCTGCAAAGCGTCCGATGTATTCCGCACTGGATTGCGCTCTGATTCAGAAGAATTTCAGGATAACGCCCAAACCCTGGCAGGAGCGTCTGAAATTTATGATTGAACAAATTCTTTCGGGCAGGTGAACAAAGTATGCGAGGCAGAAGCCCTCACTGCACGCCGTGACGAGGCAGAAGCCCTCGTCACGAGACTGGCTCCCTGATAACCCATAGTTCCTATAACAGGGTAAGTTTTACAACTATAAAATATCATGCAATAAGGAATTGATAATATTGAATACTCAGAAGGTGGCGATTACAATGCCGAGAGATTTGGTGGCAATGATTGATGATATTCGCAGGCAAAAAGGGATCCAGAAGCAAGTTTATTTACGGGATTCTCAGTGAAAAAATCCAGAAAGTAAGGAAACGCTGTTTGAAAGATGCTTATGATTCTGTTTTTTCAGATGAATCAATATGTAAAGAGCAGCTTGACACGACGATATGGTTTGAAGGAGGCGAGATAGTTGATTCAGGATGACAGGTTAAACATTTACACAGGAGAAGGACTTATATTTATGGACAATTTAGTCAAAAATACCTATGATCAAGATTTCTACGCATGGACAATGAAAAGTGCCGATCTGATCCGCCATGGCCGGTGGGAGGAGATTGATCAGGAAAATATGATTGAGGAATTGGAATATATGGGAAAAAGAGAAAAGCGTGAACTGATAAGCAGGCTGGCCGTCCTGATGGCCCATCTTCTCAAATGGCAGTTTGAACCTGAAAGACGCTCAAACAGTTGGAAATACACCATTGAAACCCAGAGAGAGGATATCCTTGACCTGCTTGAGGACAGTCCGAGCCTCCGCTATGAGATTGACAAAAAGCTGGCAAAGGCTTACCTGAAAGCAGTACGCATTGCTGCCCGTGAGACAGGAATCCGAAAAAGTGTTTTTCCCGAAGCCCCTCCGTTCAGCTTTGAGAAAACAGTGGATGACACATTTTTTCCTGAGCAGTCCAAATTCCGGTAAAGCTTCGCTGACCCAGGCTGTTTGCCACAAGGAGTGCAAAAAATAAGCGAAGCGGTTTTTTGCTGGTCTTTTGCTGGTTCCCAGGCTCCGCCTGGGAACCTGTGTTTTGAGGGTCTGCCTCCCACTGTGCATGAGGCAGAAGCCCTATCCGCCCACCGTGACGAGGCGGAGCCTCGTCACGAGAGACTCACAAACCAGAACTATAACCCAGAGAAAATAATATGAACATTCAGCAATTAACAAATCTGGAAACTCTTTACCGGTTGCTGACGGACTGATATTTCTGAAACAGCAGACAGGGCAGGAGGAATCAGCAATTCTGGCCAGAGCGTTACATATCGGATTGAACTTGCTTTATTGTGAGGTGGCAGAGCAGTTGTTCATTGACGGTGCTTTTCCCCGCGACAAAGCTGTGGAGGCACTCGGGGCAGAACGGGTTGCCGACATTGAATATGCCCGGCAGATGCTGGCTCAGGACATCGTCCAGGGACTCGAATTATGATGTGCGTCGTCTGTGACAGCGGACCGCTTACTCCTTTATGGCAAATTGATTTGTGGGCTGCTTTCAGCGCGTTCAATACAATGCATCTTGCTGATCAAGTCGTCCGGGAAGTCAGACATCATGTTGCATTGGAGCGATTGGAAAAGAGTGCCACTGCCAACGTATATCAGCGTTCCGAGACGGCTCGGACTATAAATGTCAGGCGGAGCCTGACCGCCCGGAGCCTCGTCACAAGATTAAAAAAGTGCTAAAATTTCATTTCAGCACTCCTTCCCCAATTATTGAGAAAAATTTTCAATGACAAAAAAAGACAAAAAAACAGAACTCCTTGCGCCGGCAGGCAATTTTGAAAAGCTCGAAATTGCCATTCACTATGGCGCAGATGCTGTGTATCTTGCAGGCAGGGATTTCAGCCTGAGAAATTTTTCCGGGAACTTCACCCCTGACGAACTTGAGAAGGCTGTGAGGCTTGCCCATGCAAATGGTGTCAGAGTCTATGTGGCATGTAACATATATTCAAGGAATTACGAGCAGAAAGCCATTGCAGACTATCTTGAAGTATTGGGAGACTTATGCCCGGATGCCGTCATTATCGCTGATCCCGGCATTTTTATGACAGCGCGGGAAATCATTCCTGAAATGCCTCTGCATCTCAGCACCCAGGCGAACACCACCAATTATAAAACTGTCCTGTTCTGGGAAAAGCTTGGAGTCAGCAGAATCAATGCGGCAAGGGAACTCTCTTTGGAAGAGATAAGGGAAATCGCCGAACACTCTTCAGCAGAGATAGAAGCCTTTGTACACGGTGCCTTATGTATCTCTTATTCAGGCCGATGTCTGCTGAGCAGCTTCATGGCAAAGCGTGACAGCAATCGGGGGATGTGTTGCCACCCATGCAGGTTTAAGTATGCTGTGGTGGAGGAAAAACGGCCGGGCGAGTACCTTCCGCTCGCAGAAGATGACCGGGGAACCTATATCTTCAATTCAAGAGACCTCTGCATGATTGAGCATATTCCCGAAATGATTGAAGCTGGCATCAGTTCTTTTAAAATAGAGGGCCGCATGAAGGGTATCAATTATGTGGCTTCGGCGGTTAAAGTCTATAGAGAAGCCATTGACGCCTATTATGCAAATTCTGAGACATTCACGGTCAGAAAGGAATGGATCGAGGAACTTGCCAGAATAAATTACAGAGGTTACTGTACCGGCTTTTATTTCGGAGATACTGATGAACTGACCCCGAATTACACGGAAAGCAGATACGTTTCCACCGGGTATCTGTTTGTAGGAAAGGTGCTTGGCAAGGCTGGCCCGAAAAGCGTCAGGCTTGAGGTGCGGAACAAAATTTTCAAGGGGGATATCATTGAAGTTGTGAGAAAACAGGGGCCTGTTCAAAGGGATAAAATTTATGACATTGCGGATGAGGATGGGCAATCGTTGCCTTTTGCACAGCCAAACAGCAATGTCATTGTCACGCTTGATACAGAATGCTCGGTGAATGATCTCCTTAGGCAGGCTCAGGGGCCTTCCCTTGAATCCGTTATAATCAGAAAACAGTAAGGGCAAAAGCCCGCGGGGAATGGGAGGATCAAATTACAATAAATCATAAAAAACAAAGCCACAAAATTTATTCGAGATTTGAAATTTATTTTGAGAAAGGAGCAGATTATGCAACAGACAGCACTGCTGATTTCCGAAGAGGAGTACCTTGAGGGGGAAAACCTTTCGGAGACAAAGCATGAATATTATCGGGGTGAGGTGTTCGCCATGGCCGGAGCCTCAAGGCGGCACAATCTCATTGTGTCGAATGTTATCACCGGGTTAAACCTGCAATTGAAAAAGAGGCCGTGCAGGGTGTATCCCAGTGACATGCGCCTCAGAATTGACCTCACCGGCTTATACACCTACCCGGGCATCATGGTTGTGTGCGGCGAGGAGCAGTTTGCGGATGAGAATCAGAACACCCTGCTGAATCCCGATGTGATCGTGGAGGTGCTTTCCGATTCCACAGAGGGTTATGACAGGGGGACAAAATTTCAGAGTTGCAGGCAGTTGCCGTCGCTGCGGGAATATGTTCTGGTATCTCAGAACGCCCGGAAGATTGAGAGATATGCCAGGGATGACAGAAACCGCTGGACCCTCGCAGAAACTGATGAGCAGCATCCTGAAATAATTCTGGAAAGCATCGGATGCAGGCTTGAAGTTGCAGAGGTTTATGACAAAACAGAATTGCAGAACTGATCTCCCCGCGCTGGAATTTGAGATTTGGAATTTGAGATTTATTTGGAATTTGGAATTTGGAATTTGGAATTTGAGATATCAGCTTGTCCTGACCGAAGGCGAACCCCAGGCTCATCTGGCCCAGGCTGCCGAAGCCGAAGCTGAGCGTCTGCGGGCGATTCTGTCAGAACAGGGCATTGTATGATAAAAAGATAAGGATTACGGCCATAGCCGGCCATAATTCTTTCCTGACCACAACCTGTGCAGACACATTTGGAATTTGAAATTTATAAGGATATTGTCATGAAAAAAGTCGAATCGCTGCAGTACGGGGTCATATTCAAAAAAGCCTTCTGTGTGCCTGAGATATTCAGGGCCTTTGTGAAAGATTTTCTGAACATTGACCTGAACATTGATCATGTTGAAACGGAGAAATCGTTCAAACCGGCCATCGGAAAAATCGCCACCCGGTTCGATCTTTTTGCCGAGGACAAAGAGAACCGCATCGTGGTGGATATCCAGCATAAGCGGCTGCCCGACCATTATCACCGCTTTCTCTATTACCACTGCATCGCCATGGTCGAGACAGCGGTCAGCTCGAAGGACTATTCGCCGGGACTGTCAGTATATACCCTCGTGGTGCTGACATCCGGAGACAGGTACAAAAAGGATGTGGGGATCATTGACTTTGATCCGAAGGATATCGAAGGCAGACCCTTCGGCGAGATTTCCCATAAGGTCATGTATGTGTGTCCCAAATATGCGAACGACAAAACCCCCGCTGTCTGGCGGGAATGGATGACCGCAATCAATGACAGCCTGGATGAGGAGGTGGATGAGTCAGAATACACACATCCCGAAATACTCCGGGTGTTCGACCTTATCAAAAAAGATCTGACCACGCCCGATGAATATGCGGCAATGAAAGATGAGTACTCATTCGAGGCACTGCTGAAACAGAAAGATCAGGAAAAACATAAGGCACGGCTTGAGGGGCGTAAAGAAGGAATTCAGGAGACCGCCCGGAAGACCGCCCGGAATCTTGTGAAACTGGGCAAACTGTCCCATGAGGAGATATCACAGATAACCGGTCTGTCTTCTGAAGAGGTAAAAAAATTTTCGCTCTGATCAAGGCTTCAAAGCCGAGGAATAAATTCCCCGGATGAAAGCGCAATTTGTAATTTGGATATAAAAGGAGCAGATTATGCAACAGACAGCACTGCTGATTTCCGAAGAGGAGTACCTTTTCAGGGAGTGCTGAAATGAAATTTCAGCATACTGCAAAAAATCCGCTTTGCTCCATTTTTGCACTCCAAATTAAATTTTCCGTTTTTTTTTATCCAAAGACAGAAAAAGGATTGACAATTGACACCATAATTAGCTAATTTCATATTTATCAGATCGAAAACATCCGACTCATTCATTGTTCTGCCTTCAGGCGGCCTT
This sequence comes from Desulfobacterales bacterium, assembly GCA_029934695.1. GTDB lineage: Bacteria > Desulfobacterota > Desulfobacteria > Desulfobacterales > 4be13 > JAOZLU01. Next base: position 7,465 of record JAOZLU010000217.1, read on the forward strand.
TTTTCCGGTTGGCGGAACCTGACAAGACCGTCTGAACGCGGCATGACGAATTTTTCCGTTAACCAACTCGTCAATCATAAGTTCTCGTAACTTGCTGAAATCATTGATTCATGCATTTCCCGAACTGACATCTGCCGCCGGACAGTCTCAGACGGCTACGGACAGACTTTCAACTTTTCACTGTCAAGCTAACTGGCAACCGGTAAAATAAAACCATGTCTGAATTCAAAATTTCCAATCCCCTGTTACGGCGAATTGTACAGGCAGTCGGAGTCATGGGCGTGATTGTCTTTGGCTTTTACACAATAAATTTGTTCAAATATCCGATCTCTGTTGTTTTTGATGCCCTCACGCCTTTCATGGCGGCTTTGCTGATGGCGTACATTCTGGCCCCTGCGGTCATTGCTTTGCAGTGTCAGTTGAGGATGGGCCGGATAATGGGAACCCTGGTGCTTTATGTCGTTATTTTCCTGGTCATTTTTTTGCTGCTTGCATTCCTGATTCCGAAAATTCTTTCCGAGTTTATCAGGCTGTTCAACACGCTGAAGGAGGTGCTCCCCGAACTTTTGGCCAGACTTTCAGAAAATAAGTATTTTCAGATAGATGATGAACTGATCAGTATCATCGGGGAAAATATCAGGGAAATGGAGGTTGATTATGAGAAAATTGCGGGATGGCTCCTGCCGGGATTGAAAAAAGTGGCTTCCGGCGGTTTCGGAGCTGTTGCAAAGGCCACAAAAGGCATATTTACCAGCGTCAGCTCCGTGATCGGTTTTTTCTCATTTCTGATGTTTGTCGGAATCATCAATTTTTATTTAATTGTTGACTGGGAAAAAATCAGGCCCACGATCCGCAAGATGGTTCCGCCCGGGTACCGTGAGCGCGTGTTTGATGTTTTGGACAAAATAGACAATGCAATGGGCGGTTTTCTGCGCGGGCAGCTGACGGTTTCGGCCATCGTGGGAACCATGTTTGCAGCGGGGCTGTTTTTCATGGGCTTCATCGGGTTTCCGGCATTACGCAATTACTGTATCCTGATCGGCACAGCAGCGGCCATCGGGGGGTTTATCCCTTATCTGGGGCCTCTCATCGGTGTGACCCCGGCGGTCATCATTGTTCTCCTCACTCAGGGTGCCCCCTGGAGTACCAAAATGATTACTCTCATTTCCGTACTCATCCTGTTCGGGACCATTCAGGCAATTGAGGGATTTATCCTCCAGCCGAAGATTGTCGGCAGGGGTGCGGGACTGCATCCGCTGGTGGTGATGTTTGCGCTGATTTTCGGGGCCCAGTTCGGTATCGGAGGCATGATCATCGCCGTGCCTCTGGCAAGCGTTATCCGCGTACTGGTTCTCGAATTCTACTGGCTCCCCATTGAGCGGCGCGAAGCTGAACTGAATGAAAACGCAAATCCTCCAGGCGGATAACTAACCCGCAAACTCAGCCGCCTGTGATTAATGAAATCCTTACATATTGATGAGAAAGGAAACAGTTTATGAAAAAGAAACTTCTGTTGGCTGTTGACAATTCTGCTCATTCAAAAAACGCCATCAAGTATGCTGTCAGAGCATCGTCCCTTATAACGGATTTATCTTACACGCTTTTTAATGTCCAGCTGCCTGTTTCACAATTTCTTGAGGATGAAGCCAAGGCAAGCCTCAAAGCCAAAAGTGCGTTGGAGAAGATGAAAACGAAAAATGCAGAGGACGCCCATACCATGCTTGAGAAACACAAGACCCGGATGATCCGCATGGGGATTAAGGAGGGGCGCATTGACATAAAAAACCAGCCCAGGAAAACAGGGATTGCCAAAGATATCCTGGAACATGCCCGGGAAAGGTGCTATGACGCAATTGTTGTGGGAAGAAGGGGCCTTTCTCTGGCTCAGGAAGTATTCATGGGGAGTCTCACGAACAATTTGGCAGAGCATTCAAAAGTCATTCCGCTATGGGTTATTGACGGTGAGGTGAGATCCGAAAAAATTATGATTGCCATTGACGGCTCTGAAAACACGCTTAGGGCATTGGACCATTTCAGCTTCATGGCCGAGCATCATGCGAATATTAAAATTACCCTGTTTCATGTGGTCCCGCTGCTTAAAGATTTCTGCCGAATTGACTTTGGCGAGAAAGATCAGGATATCGAGGAGATGATCATAAAAGGAGACAAAAGATGTGTGGAAAACTTCCTTGTCCATGCCTATAAAAAATTCAAAGCAGCGGGTATTCGGGAAGATCAGCTTGAAATAAGGGAAGCCAAAGCCATTACGAATGTGGGCAAGGCAATTACAGAGGAGGCTGAAAAAGGAGATTATGGCACGGTGATCGTCGGCAGGCGGGGGGTCAGCAAAGCGTTTTTTATGGGAAGCGTGTCAAAATATGTACTCGAAAAAACCTCGAACCGGGCGTTGTGGCTTATTCCCTGAGCCGCATAAACCATAGAGATGTAGGGTGGGTGCAGCGAAGCGGAACCCACCTTATGGGGGCTTGGGGAGTTCGGATCAGCACCCTCCCATATTACTGAATGTGTCCCATTTTATGTATTAAGGTGGGTTTCGCTTCGCTTCACCCACCCTACAAAAGGAGAAAAATATGTTCAGGTGGGTTTCGCTTCGCTTCACCCACCCTACAAAAGGAGAAAAATATGTTCAGGTGGGTTTCGCTTCGCTTCACCCACCCTACAAAAGGAGAAA
>JAOZLU010000824.1 GCA_029934695.1 Desulfobacterales bacterium
GGCGTAATCCTTTCTTAGCCATCTACATGGATTGTGGGTAAGAAAGGATTACAGGTGCGACCTCCAATACTGTTCGGCACGATTTTTGCATAAATGTCATCCGGCATCTTTATTGCGCTGAAAGGTAGTCCTGCAGAGGTAGTGATAAACGATATCACAGTTTATCCAGCCAGTTATATTTCAGCAAAATTATGGTTGCCTCCGAGTGAATATTGTGCTATACAGATCAGAAAATTTTTCAGAAGGAGGTACATTTTATCATATTTTGCCCGGTCTGCAAATCTGAGAGAATTGTTAAAAACGGCAGTATTCATAATAAAAAACAGAAATTTATGTGTAAGGAGTGCGGAAGACAGTTTGTCGAAGAGCCTGAGAACAGAATCATTCCTGATGAAACGAAGGAACTTATCGACAGACTTCTCCTTGAAAAAATATCTCTTGCAGGAATTGCAAGGGCTGCATCCTGACGGTCGGCGACGAATTTGGCCTTCTGCCATGAGAAGCCCATGTCCTTAAGGAGTCTGCTTATGCAGTTTACGGCGTAAAAAACTCCGAATTTCTCATAAATGAGAGCCTGAATCATGGAGCTTCGCCGGCATGCCGCCGAAAAACCCGCGGCGGCCCGGACCTTCGGTGATGATCCTGCCGAGTTCTCTTTTCTGAGACTTCGCCAGTTTCGGCTTCCGTCCCGGGTATTTCCGGGATATCAGACCTTCGGGGCCTTTTAACAAAAATATTCCGAACCACCGGCAGACGGTTCTCTCATGGACACGGAGGAGTGATGCGGCCCTGGTTTGACATCGCCCTGTATGATGCCGCCTGCTGCGATCAGGGACTGAAGGATGACTTCATGGAAAATCACGGAATACTCCTCAGAACCTCCCTCAATCCCCGGAAAATCGCCACGCTGACCGGCGGCCTCCCGAGATGCATGGAGAGTCTCACCCCCTGCGGAACCCTGACCTGTGCGGGAGGACACGACATGGATTACAGAGGAGTGCGAAACGAAACCCGGACGTTCATATACCAGGCATCCTCCGACGGGGAGGACGGCGCCCCGGTCTGTCTGAGCTGCCCGCACAGGGCGGAATGCTGCCCGGACTCGGAGGGCGGCCGGACGGCCACAGTGTCGTTCGACCTGCTTCCCCACATCGATCCGCAGGATCCCCGGATGGCGAAGAGATTCAAAGCCACGATGGCCCGGAGGACCTCCGTCGGGCGCATGATAAAGCGTCTGAAGTGCGATCTGGGCGACAGCAGGCTGCCAAATCCCGCAGCCCCGGCTCGGATTTATTTGCTTTGCTCCTGCGGAATTGGCAAATCCCGCAGGTGAGGTCTCAGGTCCAAGCTCGGTTCCGGAGAAACAATCCCCCGGCTGCCTCATGCTCGGTTCGGATTGCCAAATCCGAACCATGCCGCCGGATTTACCAAGCCCCCGGGAGAAACAATCCCTGGGAGCAGATATGCTAAAACTACGTTTCAGCACTCCCTGACATGCTGATTTTGAGAATATTTTTGTCGCCTTTCCGATAGTATCGGACATCATCCATCAATTTTCTGACAAAAAACACCCCAAGTCCCCCAAACTGGCGTTCGGAAATACCCGCGGTCACATCAGGCGTGTCCAAAGAAAGCACATCAAAAGGAATGCCGGTATCTTCAAACTCAATTCCAAATCGCTTATCGTCATCAACACTGCATCTGATTTGGACATATCCGGGATGATCCTGATAAGCATAATTAACGATATTCACCAATATTTCTTCTGTTGCCAGTTCTATCTGCAAGATTTTTTTCTGACTGAACCCCTGTTTCTCAGCGCAACTTTTTACAGGTTCGATAAATGCTGCCAGATTTTCAAGTGTTGCAGGCAGTTTTATCTGTAAAAGAAGGCACACAGTCACACCTGCTCCAGAGCGGATTTTTCTGTGTCAAATATTTTAAAAAGCGATGCAAATCCTGAAATTTGAAATACATCCCTGATATTATCCTGCAACCCTGCCAGCAGGATTTCATGCCCTTTATCCTTCAATTCTTTTCCTGCGCCCAGAATTTCCCGAAGCCCAGCACTGGTCATATAATAAAGTTCAGCCATATTGACAATCAGCGAATTCTGATTTTTGCTTATCTGCTCATTGAGATATTTCCCAAACTCCGGAGCCGTAACCGTATCCACCTTGCCCTTCACTGACACGACCGTTGCCCCACTTTCATTTCTTGTACTCATTTTCATTATAATATTCCCCCTTAAATATAAATCCTAAAAAACAATATCCAAATCTCAAATAAATCCCAAAAAACAATATCCAAATCTCAAATAAATCCCAAAAAACAATATCCAAATTTCAAATAAATCCCAAATCTCAAGCACCAAATTTCAAATAAATCCCAAAAAACAATATCCAAATTTCAAATAAATCCCAAAAAACAATATCCAAATCTCAAATAAATCCCAAAAAACAATATCCAAATCTCAAATAAATCCCAAAAAACAATATCCAAATTTCAAATAAATCCCAAATCTCAACAAATAAATCCCAAATCTCAACAACAAATAAATCCCAAATCTCAAGCAC
>JAOZLU010000825.1 GCA_029934695.1 Desulfobacterales bacterium
TAAAAAATCGAAATCCTTCACCCACCCTACAACCCCGGTATTTTCTGAGGAGAGTTTGTCAAGGTGGGTTGCGGGTTTCGTTTTTTACTGCATAAAAAATCGAAATCCTTCACCCACCCTACAACCCCGGTATTTTCTGAGGAGAGTTTGTCAAGGTGGGTTGCGGGTTTCGTTTTTCACTGCGTAAAAAATCGAAATCCTTCACCCACCCTACAACCCCGGTATTTTCTGAGGAGAGTTTGTCAAGGTGGGTTGCGGGTTTCGTTTTTCACTGCGTAAAAAATCGAAATCCTTCACCCACCCTACAACCCCGGGATTTTCTTATGTGCGTATGTCATCGGCGGGCCGATGCCATGGGCCGCTCTTTTTGTTTTGCCCAATACAAATCCCAACGCAATTGCAGGTTATAGTCCTCTCAGAGCATCAGGCAGTTGTGACGGCAGTGCTTTGGCGGCAATGGCTTTCCACAATCTGTAAACACGACTTGTATTCTTCTCAGGACTGTAACCATTGTCAACTGTCCGATCTAATTTTTCCGCCCGGATACAAGCATCACGCACAGAGTTAAGAGAATAATCAGTTTTTTCAAGGCGAGTTTTATTATACTCTCCCAATACAGTGCGTAAGGCTGACTCCGTTTCTCTGGCATTGGAGAGTGAGACAACCTCGGCTTCATCCGCATGATGAAGCAGCAGCCAAAGTTCAAAACAGGGTTTGCTTAAAGCAACACAGACACCGCGTTGTTCAGCTTCTTCAACGGCTTGGATAAAACCTTTGAAATGATTACCCTGTGTACAGTGATCAGTATCGAGCAACATCCACAGTTCATCGTCGTCTTCGCACTCAAATTCCAGCAACCTCCCCAACACGTATTTCGCCACTGAGGAACCATCCTGAGTTGGCACAACATGAACCTGTACTCGTGTGATATTGAAAAAACTGAAATATTGCTTAGGAGCAAAAGTATCGTCACAAGCCACAATAAACAAACGGTCATCACGAAAATCCGCCTGCCCCCGATCCAATGGTCTGGGTTTACGTTGAATAAGGCTCATTTTGTTTCTTCCAATAATTGTTCAAGATTACCCAGAAAAGGGATCGCGCTGAAACGCCCCTGCAAATAATGCCTGCGAATGTCCGAATCTTCTCTGGGCTTAAAATCTGACAGAGAATACAGGTGTGTGGCTCCGTCCGGATCTTTGTCAGCAAACCAGATTTCATCCCGACGCAATAAGTCCGAATCCAATAAATTGGATTCATGAGTTGTGACAATAATCTGTCGCTGCTCATCAGTACGGGATTTAAGAAAAAAGTCCAAAAACTTCCACACCAGCATCGGGTGCATACTGTGATCAATCTCATCAATAAAATACACAGCATTTCTATTGTGCGAATGATGCAGAGCGGGAATTAAATTCAGCAATCTGCGTGTTCCGTCTGATTCTTCGGAAAAATCCAGCCTGACTGATTGTTCCGTCTGATTTTTATGATCAGCCTGAACGGTTAAACGATAATAACGGTTTTTATCGCTTCGCTCAATGAGGAATTCTTCCATCCCAAAATTAACTGATGCTATCCCCTTTTCATCATTCATCATATCGTTGAACAAACGAGAAATTATCGGTTCAGGCAATAAATTACGCAAAGTCTCTTCGGTAATCTCCTGCTTTTGCGCCCTGATCGCCTCTACGCCTGTAGCGGACGCTTTTAAAAAAGTCCCGGCAAATTCCCGAAATGCCGAATCATGGGCTAACATGGTCCCAAGTGGCGCAAATGATTCATTCGGAGCTATCAGAGTCAGACTGTCCTCAAACCAGGCCAGGACTGAGGAGATTTCCTCACCATAATCATCTTCATCCAAGTTTGCCCGGATTGTAGCCAGGAAAGTTTGATTATGAGGCCCGCCGACGGTCACAAGTGCTGCGAATTTGTCACTGACATTTTTATCCTCTGTTTCAATAATGACTTTGTCATCTTCATTCCTGATGCGTTCATACAATACTTTTTCTTGTTGGCCGATGACCAGTGCCAGCGATTCTTCAATAATGTGTTTATCAGTAACTGCACAGGTAAATCTGTAGAGCTTGCCCTGAGCAATGAATTGCAGATCAAAACGAGTCGGCTGGGCAGAGGTGTTTTCCGCAAAACGAAAAATTTCGCGGCCAGTATCGCTGTTTTTTTTGCGTGTGTTTAAAACTATCTCTTTCAGATAACGCAATGCTTTAAACAGGTTGGACTTTCCCGCACCATTCGCACCGTAAAGCACGGAAGTTTTCAGCACCTGAGATGTCACGTCCGGAACGGAGATAACATGTGTCAGATGATTAGAAGACAGGCGTTTGTCAGCAACCATGGAAAAGGTTTCTTCGGCATTGAAAGAACGAAAATTAGTAATGGAAAATAATACAATCATAATGACTCTTTAATTTTTTCGCCTGTTAACTTGATATATGATGGGAGGTTTACCAATTGATTCTTTTGTGCAATTGGTCTGGTTTTCCCAGCTTTGTCCAGTCTGCTTTGCAGTATTTGTGTCTTCATCTGCCGGTGGAGACACATTCCGGACAAATT
>JAOZLU010000218.1 GCA_029934695.1 Desulfobacterales bacterium
CGGAGTGCAAAAATTGAGCGAAGCGGTTTTTTGCACAACATGACATGCAAAAAACCGCTCGCTGCACTCGCTCAATTTTTGCACTCCTTCTCTGAATGAGATGACAGGCTTTAATGAAGAAATGGAAAGCTTGATATGACGCTGAAAAATAAGAGTGCCAAAGAGATGCCAGCATCTTTTGCTTTTTAACCTTGACATAAGAGGGAAAACCGATATAATGACAAAAATTTTGTAACATCTGAAATGCCAATCGGGGAAAAATGCAGATGATTCGGAGGCTTTTGAGAATCAGGGCCGTTTTATTTTCCTGATTTGGAAGTCTGATGGATTGGAGGAAATAAAATGGCACATAAAGGGCAATCAGACTGGATGAGGGTGGAGCCTTCGACACCACCTGACCGGGATAGAGCAGAGCAGGAGCTGCCGCGGGTGATTTTGGCAGATGATGAGATATTTGTAAGGGTGCTTATGAGGAAAGTGATGACGAGCATGAAATGCGAAATTGTCGGAGAAGCAAAAGACGGTCAGGAAGCGATAGATTTGTTCAGGGAGAAAAAACCGGACCTTTTGCTGCTTGACATCAACATGCCGGTGAAAACAGGGGAAGAAGCATTGAGGGAGATCAGTCGGGAATTCCCCAATGCCTGTGTAATTATGCTCACCTCCCTTGCAGATATGGAAAGTGTGGAAAACTGTCTGAACTTTGGCGCTGCAAATTATATCCGAAAGGACACTCCCCTCGGAGAGATGAAAAAAATTATCAGAGAAACGTGGATCGCGTTTCATTAGTGGGAAGCGGGAAATGATCTGGAAAGACAGCAATTTTTTTTAAAAAAAAGCGCAGTCAGAATACCTGCCCGGGTTTTAAGCAGGTGGAAAGGCGATGATGGATTTTAATCTTGACACAAAAGAGAAAAAATGATAAGGTCATATTTTTTTGTTTTTTGATATAACAATAGTACGGAATCACGTTCAAGTTCAAGGTTCCCCTAAATCCGTTATAATCAGAATATAAGGAACCCTGCTTTGGAATAAAGCTGGTTCCGACTGATTTTCAAGATCATGACTGCCTGAAATCATATACAGCCACAAAATCTGTCAGAATCAGGGAACCCCCGGCTTTTCCTGAACAGGCCGAGTCTCCTTTGCCAAAAAAGCCAGGACACACTCGGTATTTAAATGCTGAAAAGTGAGAAATGAAAAGTAAAAGTGAATTTTTCACTTCTCATCCCGTTCAGAAAGGTATATTCGGATGCATAAAAAATATGATCTCATTAAAATGCTTGAAGAAATCAGGGAAGATAAGCAAACATATCTTGATAAAAAGAAACTGTTCCAAGACGAAATCAGGAAGATGATGCTTGCCAAACTGAAAAAAAGGAAGGGGTATGACTGACAAAGCCAGGGTCCCTAAAGTTGAGAACTCCGAATTTATTCGTGCGCTGAATCTGGCAGGCATTCTTGCTGAACAGAATTCTCAATATTTACTTGAAAAATTTGAAGGCAATGCCCTTTCCATACTGGTGCATCTTATCAGTGAAGGGAGTGCAAAGAAAGATGAACTGTGCAAATTGTGGGGAGATTCGCTCGGATTTGCGCATGTAAATCTTGATAAAACCTTGTTTCAGCAGGATGCTGTTCAGAAAATTCCGGAAAAATTTGCAAGACGGCACAATATGATCGCCATTTATAAATTTGGCGAATCAATCACCGTCGCCACGTCTGATCCCGGCAACAACTTTATTCAGAAAGAGCTGGCCAGGCTTATCGGATGCCCTGTCAGCCTCGTATTTGCCTTTCCTTATGATATTGAAGATGCCATCGAAATTCAATATAAGAACAGCACTGTTCCGGATGATCCTGCCAGCAAAATGATGCTGGACCCGTTATTCAGCGAAGACGGCAAAATCAGTCTCGATCAACTGAAATCGCTTGCAGACGACAAATTGACTGTTGAATTCACCCGCTGCTTATTGTTGTTCGGCATAAAAGAGTGCGCAACAGATATTCATATTGATCCGGGAAAAGAAGAGGCAAGGGTAAGGTTTCGCATTAACGGCGTACTTGAGGAAAGGATGAATCTGGACAAATCGCTTCACGCCCTGATCATATCCAGGCTGAAAATACTTGCAGGTGCGGATATAACCCAGATGCAGATTCCCCAGAATGGCCGGATCAGCCTTTCTCTGCTGAACAGAATCATCGATATCAGGCTTTCAACTGCTCCGACAATTTACGGTGAGAAAATTGTCCTCCGAATATCGGAAGGACTTAGGAAATACAGTGTTCCTGACTTATCCCAGCTCTGTTTTTCAAAATATGTTTGTCAAAACCTCACGCGAGTGATAGAATCTCCCAATGGCGTATTCTTTGTGGCAGGGCCGACCGGATCAGGTAAGACGACCACCCTTTATTCAGCACTCCGTCATATCAATAAAACAGGAATCAACATTATGACTGTTGAAGACCCTGTTGAATACCAGTTGGAGGGGATCAACCAGGTTCAGGTAAATCCTGCTGCCGGACTTAATTTTGCATCGGCCCTCAGATCATTCCTCGAACAGGATCCCGATGTGATCCTTGTGGGAGAAATGCGAGATGCTGAAACCGTTAAGATCGCATTTCAGGCTGCCTTGGCAGGACATCTTATTTTTACGACGTTGCACGCAAACAGCGCGCTTGAAGCTGTCGTAAGATTAGTCGAGATGGGAGCAGAGCCTTTTTGGGCGGCGTCATCAGTCATCGGAGTAATGGCCCAGAGACTTGTAAGACGGCTGTGCGACCAATGCAAGGAAAAATATGAGCTGATGTCTGAGGAGATTAAACGTATTTTTCTCTGGGATGGGAAGAAAAAGGTCTTTTTTTATCGGAGAAAAGGATGTCCTTATTGCAGTCATACCGGATTTTCCGGAAGGATCGCCATCCATGAGCTGTTCATCATAAATTCTGAAGTTCGGACGCTTATCGCAAAAAACGCATCCTTCTCCGATATTCGGAGAAGCGCGGACATCGCCGGTTTTCAGAGCATGCGATATGACGGCATAAAAAAAACGCTCCGCGGACTGACAACCATTGAGGAAATCAACAGGGTGACGACAGCAGAGGAAGAACTGTAGCATATTATGATACGAAAAGAAGACACTATAAGGAATCGGCTGCCGGCCGGCTTTCGCTTTAATTGTCACAGGTATTAAGGAGGAGGATATATGGTGAAGAACCTTTATGCGTTAAAGAAAGATTTCGGTAAACGGGGAATTTTTCTGAGTTTCAGCGGTCCTCTTTCGCAGGAACTCATGGTGGAGATCGGCGCGACGCTGAAACAGAAGATGAAGCTGGAAGAGGCCAGCAAATCAACTGTTTTCAGGGTTTTTTCCATGGTTGTGGAGAATGCGCAGAACATTATCTATTATTCTGCTGAGGAAAGTCACGGAATAATTATCGTCGGGTATGAAAATAAGCATTATTTTGTGATGTCCGGAAATATGCTTAAAAACGAAAAAGTTGAACGACTCCGGAAAAAATTGACGGCATTGCAGACAATGGACAAAGACGAACTCAAAAAGCATTACAAGGTGCAGCGAAAAAAGGGGCCGGGTGAAGGAAGCAAGGGTGGCGGACTGGGATTCATTGAAATGGCGAGGAAAGCGAGCAGGCCCATTGAATTCGAGTTTGAAAAGATTGACGGAAATGTTTCGTTTTTTTCCGTGAAAATCGTCATTTAGACGGAGAGGGAGATAATGCTCCGAGAACCTTTTATAACCGGAAATTCCCTGATTCACCGCCTTGATCCCAGGCTCAGGCTTATCTTTGCAATGACTTATTCTTTTGTTGTTGCACTTTCAAACCGTTTTCCCACGCTGGTTGCGGCCCTCGTTATCTCGCTCATGCTGGTCAGTCTGGCGCGGCTGAACCTCCGGGAAGTTGGCAAGAGACTGCTGATTGTCAACGGCGTGGTCTTTTTCTTCTGGCTGGTGCTGCCCCTGACCTTTGAAGGGGAATCTCTGCTGACCATCGGCCCGTTTACTGTCTCCCGGGCAGGTGTGCTTCTTGCAGCGAGGATCACGCTTAAATCAAACGCTATTCTGTTGGCATTCATAGCACTGATTGCCACCTCCTCTTTGACAACACTGGGGCATGCGATGAACCGCGTTCGCGTCCCGGAAAAAATCGTCCATCTTCTCCTGCTGACCTATCGGTATGTGTTTGTCATCGAACAGGAGTATCAGCGACTGTCAAGGGCGGCAAAGATTCGCTGTTTCCATCCCAAAACCGATATGCATACATACAGAACTTATGCGTATTTCATCGGAATGCTTTTTGTCCGGGCTTCGGCGCGGGCTGAACGTGTCCACCAGGCCATGCTCTGCCGCGGATTCAAAGGGAAGTTTTACTGTCTTGGCGAGTTTTCATTTCGCCGGGCGGATTTCTTATGGTCGGCGTTTATGGCTGCGACGATTATCGGATTGGAGATTCTTGAATGGATAAAAATAATGTGATTATTGAGTTGGAAGAGGTATGTTTTTCCTATCCGTACAGTAGCAGTAGCTCACCGGTTCTGGATCATCTGAACTTTCAGTTGCAAAGCGGAGAGAAGATCGGACTTATCGGCCACAACGGGAGCGGCAAGACTACTTTCCTGCATATTATCATGGGGCTTTTGCCGGTTTCATCCGGCGTGATTCGGGTTTTCGGGAAACCCGTCCTGAGTGAAAAGGATTTTCGGTCCGTCAGGCAGAAAATCGGTCTTTTTTTCCAGAACGCGGATGATCAGCTCTTCAGCCCGACAGTGCTGGAGGACATGGCTTTCGGACCCCTGAACTTGGGCAAAACACCGGAAGAGGCCCGTGATATCTCCAAAAAAACACTGGAATCGCTGAATCTGAAAGGATTTGAAGACCGGGTGACTTACAAGCTGTCCGGGGGAGAGAAAAAGCTGGTGGCACTCGCCACGGTGCTGGTGATGCAGCCCGTAGTGCTTCTCCTGGACGAACCCACCACCGGTTTGGATGAATCTACAAGGGAGCGCATTATCGACATTCTGAACGATCTCGACATCAGTTATATCATTGTATCCCATGAATACGACTTTCTTGCCAGCACCACTCGCAATATTTACAGCATGGATGGTGGGAGGATCGTTTATAACGGCGACTCGGCCGCACTGCACAGCCATTATCACACCCATCCGATGGGGGAATATCCTCATAAGCATAAGTAATGAAGGTAAGCAGCAGGGTGGGTGAAGCAAAACCCACCATTTTTTTTGCGGATGTGGCGGGCTTCGCCTGTCTTCACCACCCACATTTTTGTGACCGCACAGATCGAAAACATTTAAAATCGAAGCAGGAGGTTAAAATCTATGGCATTCAGTGATTTTAAAAATATCAGCGAGGTACAACAAAGGTATAATATAAAGTATAAAGAAATTTTTTTTATTGAAGCTCAGGAAATACAGCCCTCAGAGAATTTTGTGAAAGATTTCGAGTTCTATAAAGAAAATATGGATGTGTTCAGCTCGGAGGCATCACGCAGTGAGGTGATTATTTCACCGATGCTGAGGGAAGTATATAAAAAATATCATGAAAATTATTCTTTCTGGATTCAGAAAAGCATCTCCTGCGATGATATCCTTTGCGGAACACCTGATTATATTTTTTCCGGGAAGTCAGAGCTGGGAAAAACCGTGCTGGAAAAACCGATAGTTATCATACTTGAGGCAAAACGAAATGATTTTGAACAGGGATGGGGTCAGTGCCTGGCAGAACTGGTTGCCTCACAGAAAATAAATGATGATGCCGAATGTACTGTTTACGGAATTGTGACTGACGGCAACCTGTGGCAGTTCGGAAAGCTTGAAAAAAACTGTTTTTTCAAAAATAAGGAAAACTTCACTGTTGACAAACTGAGTCTGTTGTATGGGGCATTGAATTATGTGGTTCAGGCGGCGGAAATGACAAAAAAGCATAACAGGCCGATGAGTGTGTCAAGATGAATCCGGACTGTTGGAATCGGCCCGCCTGCTGCTTCAGCCATCTCTCCGCAGTTCAGTCGAATTGATTGGCGGCTGGTTCGGATTTGTCAATCCGAACCAGGTGTGAGGGAATACAGGAACACCAAGCAGGGCAGGACGCTCACGGAGAATGAATTCCGGATTTTATAATTTGCCGGGTAATAAAAAAGTTTTTCAGGAGGGATTGGCAAATCCCGGCAGTCCCCATGCTGCTCAGGAGGGATTGGCAAATCCCGGCAGACCCCATGCTGCTCAGGAGGGATTGGCAAATCCCGGCAGACCTGCTTCATCTGCATGAGAAAGGATTTGTTTTTCAAGCCGGACGGGGGCAGTATGCAGTTCCCCCAAGTCAGGCAAAAAACGGTGTCAAAGTTTACCCAAGTCAATATTTGGTGACCATTTCCGGCTGAGGTTTGACTTTGAGACATGGGCTGTCAGCTTTTGTGCCCCTTTGTGCCCCCTTTGTGTCCTCTGTGGTTAAAAAGGTGCGATACAGGGCTGATTTCAGGCCTCCCTAAAAGCGTTATAATCAGAATTATTTAATCGTCAGCGTATCAATAATTACATGAATATACCACATTAAAATATTTGAAGATAAAAGAATTATTGCCATGAAAATATGGGCGATTGCGATGCCTTTTGCTTTTTTCCCGGTCCGGAGTGTCGTATCTTTGATAACGCTCATGCCTTCCGGGGGATAACGCTCTGATTTCAAAATTTTTATGGCAACAGAAATAAAATACACGCTGAAACCTGAAGAAAATAACGCATTGGCAATTGTAACGAAGAACAGGAAATTTTTGACCTTGGCCACGGCCAGTTCCATATCGCTCTCTGCCAGTATCTTACATTCTTCAAGATAAGCGGACATAAAATATATCAGGAATCCCCCGATCACAGTGAATAAGAGCATTCCGATCATGAGCTGTTTTTTCAGCTTTTCATCCGCCGGAATAATTTGATCGTACTGTTCAGTTGTCATTGATCTTCTCCTCTCCTCACCCTTCATCTTTTTCCCCCGTCTTCGGGATCCCATCCTCGGAGTGCGGTTGGTCCGAGGATGAGCGTCGTTCAATTCAGGTCACTTGACCGCGACAACCGGACACGGTGCTTTTATGATCAGATATTGTGCGGTGGATCCGAGCAGAAATTTGCCAACCTTTGACCTCTTTCTGACTCCGACAATAATCTCATCAATCTCCTTTTCCTTTGCAAATTCAACCATGTCCTCACCAGGAGACATGCCGCGAACCAAAAGCCGTGTCTCACAGGAAACATTATCCTCTTTTAAAAGTGTTTCAGCATACTCCAGATCACTTTCGGCCCGGGAAAACTCCTCTCTTGCCACCTCACGGCCGCCTACCATTGATGTGATCACATATACCTCAGCATCGAAGGCTTTCGCATGTTTTTTGGCCAACTCCAAAGCTGCCTTCGAGACATTTGACGAATCATAACCTACCATAATTTTCATTTTGATCTCCTGTTCATTTAGTTGAAAGTTAAAGGTTGAAAGGGTTGAAAGTTCAGGTCCGTAACTTATACATCCTTACGGGTTGGGACAAGTCATTTTTGTGTCCATTTTCGGTTTTTGAATGAAATCGCATATATCACCTCGCCCTTACCGATCATGCCCAGCTCCTGTCTCGCCACATTTTCAATAAAAGAGGGGTCACAGTTCAGCCGTTCTATGGAACGATACAGAGAAAGATTTTCCCCGACAACTATCTGATTCTTCTTCATCAAACCGTCTCTGCTGTTCTTCAGCATGTTGAGATCGGCAAGTCCTCTGTCACCGAATATGATCAGCAGAAACAGGGATAACATTGCCAGTATTGTGCAGGACATCAGGATATTTTGTTTAAGAGTCACCATTTTTTAATCTCCTATGTAAATCAAAATATATTCAATAATTCCGTCTGCGGTTGACAAAAAGCAAAAATTCCGCTGCAGTAATCATGATCCGGGCAGATCCATTTTTGCACTCCGTCAATGCCCGGATTTTCATTATGCCATCGGCGAGCCGACATCATGGACGCTTTTTTGCA
The DNA here is from genome assembly GCA_029934695.1 of Desulfobacterales bacterium. Lineage (GTDB taxonomy): Bacteria > Desulfobacterota > Desulfobacteria > Desulfobacterales > 4be13 > JAOZLU01. Next base: position 8,059 of record JAOZLU010000218.1, read on the forward strand.
ATCAGTGTCAAAACTTTTTCAAGCTCCCGACTTTTAAACAAAAAAGAAAAGAAACTGTATGAAACAATACCTACGATGATACTCGCTGCAATCCCTGAAAAAAGGTTGAACAGGGTTCTGTCTCCCGGGGGCATGATCAGAGATGCAACGCCCCATACAACCGCGCCCATCATTACAGAACATGCCGCTGATTTGCAGACAGATTCCAATATGTTTTTCCAGTCCAGAGAGCCAAGTCTTCGCTTCAGAGTCCAGACAAGAAGTCCGAGGTTCAACATTGAGGCGAGCGATGTTGCCAAGGCAAGCCCCCCGTGGGCAAGCGGTCCCATCAGAATGATTCCCAGCACGATATTTGCAACAACGGATACAACAGCCATCTGCATAGGCGTCTTTGTGTCCTGCAGGGAATAAAATGTGGAAACAACGATCCGTACTGCTGAAAATGCCCATAGCCCTATGCTATAACACAAAAGTGCATCAGCAGTCAACCGGGCTGCGTCCGCACCAAAGGCCCCTCTTTTGAACAACAGGGCAACAATGGGTTCCCTTAAAACGATAAGACCTGCCATTGAAGGGACAGTAATAAAAAAAACCAGTTTCATGGCATGGGCAAAGGTATTCCCAAGGGCATCAAAATCCTTTGCAGCAGCCTGTCTGGAAAGACTTGGCAGAACAGCTGTTGCCGTGGCGATGGCAAAAATTCCAAGGGGAAACTGCACCAGACGGTCGGCATAATAAAGGTATGAAACGCTCCCCTCAGGCAGCAGGGACGCGAGAAGGGTTCCCACCAGAATATTCAACTGATAGACAGAAGCACCGAATATCGCGGGAAGCATCAATATTCCTATCTTTTTCACTCCGGGATGGAAAATGACTGCTTTTTCCCAGAAATAAAATCCTTTTCTTATCAGAAACGGCAACTGAAGTGTCAGTTGGAGCGCACCTCCGATCAGAACACCGATGGCGAGTCCTGTTACCGGATCAGCCATGTAAGGAGAAATGAAAAATGCCGAAAAAATAATGGCAATGTTCAGGCAGACAGGTGCTAGGGCCGGTGCGGCAAAATGGCCGAGAACATTCAGTATCCCCATGCAGAGGGCCACGAGACAGATGAAAAAGATATAAGGGAACATGATCCGGGTCAGCAGGACTGTCAGTGAATATTTTTCAGGAGAGTCCGTGAACCCGGGAGCGATCATAAGGATAATCAGGGGAGCCAGCAAAACCCCCAGAACAGCGGTGATCACCAGTATAATGGATAAAAGCCTCATGGCGGACCGTGCAAGATGAAATGCCTCCTCTTTTCCATGATGAGTGAGATATTCGGTAAAAACAGGGATAAAGGCAATGCTCAGAGAGCCTTCTGCAAAAAGCCGGCGTAACAGATTCGGAATCCTGAATGCCACAAAAAAAGCATCAGAACTCAGTCCGGCACCGAAAAACCAGGCAATGACCACATCCCTGACAAAGCCGAATATACGGCTCAGAAATGTTGCGGCTCCGACAACGCCCGCAGCTTTTGTCACTCGTGCATTTTCAGACATTGCGTGTTCCTCCCAGCATCACGAAAGCCATTGTGCAAGGCTCCTTTCCCCGATTTCGCCACGCATGACGGGTGCCGTTCTGCACCACACAATCTCCCTGTTTCAAACAGACTTCTGCTCCGTCATCCAGTTCCAGACAAATTTTGCCGGAAAGCACAATGCCGTAATCAACTGTATTTCATGCTTTCAAAATTACTGATATGGGCAGAATTACAAATCCCGTCCGGTTCAATCTGACATTTGTAATGCTGGAAATATCACAATCCGTGCAGATAATCAATGACCGATGACAAAAACTTGCAAAGATTGCTTACCAGCGGATATGTTCCGGGATAGTTACCTGCCCTTTGTCTGAAATACTTGCAATCAGCATAAAAACCTCCGTAAAAATGTTTTTTTCAGCAAACCTTTGTTTCGGGCAAATGAGCCATGTCAGTGTAAGAAGTTCTGTTCACCTGCTCGATAATCATCTGTTTCAGCACTTTCAATA
>JAOZLU010000826.1 GCA_029934695.1 Desulfobacterales bacterium
AGTGGTAGTGGGATGTTCTTTTTTAAAAATCGCCTTAGTTCGCATCCATTTCCAAATTTTCAATTTCGGATGTTGACTCGCCGCGCTTGCTCTTGATCATGTCTATCCCTCGGCCCACAACTCCCTTGCGTGAACAGTTGGCAAAGGCCGTTTCCTCAGTGATGAGGCCCTGCTCATACAGTCCTATCATGTAATCATCAAAAGTGACCATGCCAAAGGGCTTGCTTGCCTGCTGGATCTCATAATAGGTCTTCCCCTCACTTTCGCCGTTCAGGATGGTGTCTCTGATCCGCATGTTGCTGCCGATAATATCAAAGGCCGCGACCCGGCCCCCGCCCACCTTGGGGAGAAGCCTCTGGCACACAATCCAGCGAACCGTACCGGCAAGCCGGATGCGTAACTGTTTCTCTTCTTCAGTGGTAAACATTCCGAGAACCCGGTCTATGGACTGCCCTGCATCCACCGTATGCAATGTGCTGACAACCAGATGACCCGTCTCAGCCGCGCTTACGCCGATATCAACTGTTTCCCTGTCACGCATCTCGCCGATCAGGATCACTTTTGGCCCCTGACGAAGCGCAGCCCTGAGACCGCTGGCAAAGGTGTCGAAATCATTTCCCATCTCCCGCTGGTTAAAGGTCGCCTTTTTATGAGGATGTGAGAACTCCACCGGGTCTTCAAGAGTCACAATATGATCCGCCTTGGTTTCGTTCATTTCGTTGAGAACCGCAGCCAGCGAAGTTGATTTGCCGCTTCCTGTGGAGCCGGTGACAAAGATGATCCCGTTCTTTTCCTTGGCCATATTATAAAAAGGTTCGGGAAGATTCAGATCCTTGCATGAAGGGATTTTGGTTGATAGTTGTCGGAGGACGATGGAGTATTTGGATCGTTGGGAAAAAATATTTACCCTGAAACGCGCTTTGCCGGGAAGCGCATAAGCTGAATCGCAGGACCCTTCCTTGATGAGCGTCTCCGTAAGCCGGCGGTCTCCGTCAATCAGGTTAAGGGAAAAGATTTCGGTCTGAAACGGCGTGAGTTCATTGAAAGGCGGATCAAGATCAACCCCGACGAGCTGGCCCGCACTCTCCACCTGAAACGGTTTCCCCACGGTGATGTTCAGATCGGAAACACTGCTGTAAGCATCCAGCATTCTGGTAAGGACAAAATCAATTTCCTGTTTTCTCATAAAATCCTCTTTTGTCAGTGAACAGTTACCAGCAATCAGTGAGCCGTTATTCACTGAGGAATTTCCGAATAAATAATTTATCCCGTAGTGCAATTTTGCAAATTGCAGAGGGGGGCAAATTGCCCTACAAAAGCCTGTAATGCAGTGCAATTTTGCAGATTGTACAGGGGCAAATTGAAAATTTGCCCTACAAAATAAGGCAATTTTGCAAATTGCATCTGCAAGTTAATCCATTACGTCAGGCGGTTCCTTCAGATAGGGAACGAAGCGGGCCTTTTCATTGGACTTCTGATATGCCTCTTCTGGGTAGATTATTCCTTTGTCCAGCATTTCCTGAATATGGTCATCCAGAAGCTGCATTCCGTATTTTTTTCCCACCTGTATCGCAGAACCGATCTGAAATGTTTTGTTTTCACGGATCAGGTTTTTTATGGCAGCAGTGGCAATCATGATCTCCTGGGCACAGCATCGGCCTTTGGGTTTTTTTTTGAACAGATTCTGACATATTACCGCTTTGATGCCGTCTGCCAGGGTGGAGCGGATCTGGGCCTGTTCCCCTTCGGCAAAGACCTCAATGATACGGTCAACGGTTTTGGGCGCGCTGCTGGTGTGGAGGGTCCCGAAAACAAGATGCCCGGTGGAAGCGGCTTCCACAGCCAGTGAAATGGTCTCCAAGTCCCGCATCTCTCCGACCAGGATAATATCCGGATCCTGCCTGAGTGCTCCTTTCAAAGCAGCTCCGAAAGACTTGGTGTGGGTCCCAACTTCCCGATGGTTCACAATGCAGCCCCGGCTTTTGTGTACAAACTCCACCGGGTCTTCAATGGTGAGAATATGATCTTTGCGCTGTTTGTTTGCAATATCAAGGATCGCTGCCATTGTGGTTGATTTTCCGCTCCCGGTACCGCCGGTAATGAGTACAAGCCCCCGGGGGAGCATGGCCAGTTTCCTGAGTACAGTCGGAAGTCCCAACTGATCAGCAGTCAGGATGTCACTGGGAATTTCCCTGAAAACCGCACCGCATCCCCATTTCTGCATAAAGAAATTTGCCCGGTATCTGGCAAGTCCCGGGATTTCATAGCCAAAGTCAACATCGCCCGTTTCTTCAAATACCTTCACTTTGTCTTCAGGGGCAATTTCGTAGAGCATGGCCTTAAGTTCGTCATTTTCCAAAGCTTTGTATTTGACCCGCTCCAAATCCCCCCTTAATCTGAGTGTGGGGGGCTGTCCTGATATAAGATGAAGGTCCGAGGCGCCCTGCTCATTCATCAATTTAAAAAAAGCATCTATTTTTGCCATTATTTGCTCTCAAAATTTGTAAATTGGATACTGGATGTTTGATGCTGGATGTTTGATGCTGGATGTTTGATGCTGGATGTT
>JAOZLU010000219.1:0-2445 GCA_029934695.1 Desulfobacterales bacterium
ATGTTTGATGTTTGATGTTTGATGTTTGATGTTGGATGCTTGATGTTTGATGTTTATTTGTTATTTGTCGTTCTTTGTCTTAACAGGTGGTCTGCGAGGACAAGGCAAACCATGGCTTCACAGACAACATTGATCCGGGGGATGGCTGAGATATCATGGCGGCCTTTTGTTGAAATGGCAGCGGGATTTCCAAATCGGTCAATGGTCTTCTGTTCAATGGCAATGGAAGGGATCGGCTTTACTGCCACGCGCATGACAATCCCATCGCCGTTGGATATCCCGGCAAGGATACCCCCGGCATTGTTTGTTGAAAAGCCTTCCGGGATTATGGGATCGTTATTCTCAGAACCCGTCATTCTCGCGGCTTCAAAACCCGCACCGATCTCAATCCCTTTCACCGCACCGATGCTCATCAGTGCTTTTGCCAGTTCCGCATCAAGTTTGTCAAAAACCGGGTCTCCCAGACCGGATGGAACGCCGGTTGCTGAAATCTCAACGATTCCCCCCAGCGAATCCCCTCTTTTTTTTACGTCCAGAACCCGCTTTTCCATCTCCTCAGCCGCGTCAGCATCCGGACAGCCGAACTTATGTTTACCCATCGCGTCCCAATCATGTTTCTTTGCTCTGATACCCCCGAGTTCTGTGGTGTATGCGGAAACGGTGATTTTTTCCCTGTCCAGAACCGCCTTTGCCACAGCCCCCGCGGCCACTCTTGCCGCAGTCTCACGGGCAGATGCGCGTCCGCCCCCGCGCCAGTCCCGGATGCCGTATTTGGCCTGGTATGTGATATCGCCGTGTCCGGGCCGGAAAAGGTCTGTGTATGGCTTATAAGCACTGGAATCTGCATCCTTATTATATAGCATGATCATGATGGGCGTTCCGGTTGTCATGCCCTCAAAAACACCAGACATGATAATGGCCCTGTCCGGTTCCTTCCGGCGGGTACTTGCCGCTGAACCACCCGGTTTTCTGCGGTCCATCATAGGCTGAATGACCGTTTCATCAAGAGGAATTCCCGGGGGGCATCCGTCAATGACAACGCCGACCCCTTTCCCGTGGGATTCTCCCCAAGTTGTTATTTTGAATAATTTTCCAAAAGTGTTGCCTGGCATGGAGTATTAAATACCTTTATATATTTTATAGAAAAACATATCATTTTACAGAAAAACCTTCTACCACATATACTCCCTGAAATCCTCAAGAGGTTCGTCAAAGTCGTCGGAAATTTTTATCAGCCCCCTGGCACTGCCGAAACGGCGTTTTCTTTTCTGCCCGGTGAGGGCGACAAGCTTCACGACGGGCTGTCCGCCTCTGGTGATCACAATCTCGCTTCCGCCGATGCTCTGGGCAATGAGTTCCGGGAGACAGTTCCCGGCTTTTACCATGTCAACATTCAGCATTTGGTCACTCCTGACCATGAAATTATCATGTTTATTCAGTCAGATACAAAGTTTCAGGCTGCAAAAATCAGGCATTCCAAGTGTCATACCCCGGTTCAGTTCCTCTCTCGCATGCCGGAGCAATGCTTTGTTCACATCCGATGAAATATATATTCCTCTCCGCAATTGTCACATATTTTTGCAGGGACACATTTGAATACCAGAGTTGTCTTATCCCTTTCCAGAACACCGTCTTCGGTTTTGCCGTTTCGGAAAAATTTCCCGTCCGGCAACAAAATAATACAGCATCCTTGCAGGGCGTATTCTTATGAAATGGTTATCCTCAATTTGTTGGCAATAGCCCTGCATATCACATCCACACCAAAACGATCTGTCCTGATATAAAAATCCATTGCATTTTCATAGAGCGGGGTCCGGGCTGCAAGGATTTCTTCAATGGCTCCTTCTGATGTCAGAGCAGGGCGAAGCCCGGGTGTGATTTCATCCTGCAAAGCCATTCTTTTTCTTATGGTTTCCGGTTTCGCTCTCAGCCACACAATGGCACCATTGCTCTGCATGTCTTTTATGTTTTCAGAATTCAGAACAACACCCTCTCCGGTAGCTACCACCCGGATATCAAGCGTAAGCAGTCGTTTTATAACTGCCCGCTCTTTTTCGCGAAAAAAATCCCATCCTTTTTCAGATACGATTTCAGAAATGCTCATGCCTTCCTGTTTCATGATTTCCGAATCTGAATCCGCAAAGGACCATCCGAAATCTTCTGCAAGCATTTTTCCCACAGAAGTTTTGCCTGTCGCCCTGTAACCAATCAGAAATATATTATTCATAGCTGGATCTGTAACTTCAGGGATTCATCCCATATACATCAAACTGATCCATGATCTGCCGGACGGGGTTTGCAACCCGTCCGGCAGTCTTAGCCTGATGCATATGGGGATTCATCCCCTAATTTTTTACTTGGCAGTCGTAACCTTCAGCTTTTCACTGCCGAGTTTTTTAAAGACTTCCCAGAAATTCGGGAAGGATTTTTCAACGCATGTTTCGT
>JAOZLU010000219.1:2545-3810 GCA_029934695.1 Desulfobacterales bacterium
AGTTTTTTAAAGACTTCCCAGAAATTCGGGAAGGATTTTTCAACGCATGTTTCGTCCCGAATAAAAACCCCGGGAACTGCCAGCCCTGCAACAGCAAAACTCATGGCAATACGATGATCATTATAAGTATCAATTTCAGCTCCGTGAGGTTGGCCCCCGCTGATTGTCAGTCCGGAATCCGTGCAGGTGACATCAACACCCATTTTTGAAAGTTCGGTTGCCACAGACGTCAGGCGGTCACTTTCCTTTGCCTTCAGATGTGCCACGTTTCTGATCTTGGTTCGTCCCTGAGCAAATGCCGCAACAACGGCCAGCGTCGGAACCATATCCGGCATGTCGGCCATATCCGCTTCTATGGCTGAAAGCTTCCCTCCTGAAACAACAAGCCCGTCCTTTTCCTGGAAAACCTTGCATCCCATGGCTTCAAAAAGTTCTGTCAGGCGGACATCTCCCTGGCGTGAATCCCTTGTGACCCCTCTTACTTTGACCGCTGTTCCGGTCACAGCGGCCGCGGCCCAGAAATACCCCGCGTTGGAACAGTCTGTCTCTACCAGATAATCCCCTGCTTTGTAAACCTGTTTTCCACGGACATTGAAAAAATCATATCCCTCCCGCGTGATTTCAACACCCAGCCGTGTCATCACATCCACAGTCATGTCAATATACGGCTTGGACACAGGCCCCTGAGTGACGGTGATTTCAACGCCTTCCTGCGTATAAGGTGCTATCAGGAGCAGTGCTGAAAGGTATTGGCTGCTGACGTTGCACCTTAACCTGACCTTGCCTCCCCTGACATGTCCCCCTGTCACCTCCACCGGAGGGCATCCGTTATTATTTATGGAACGGGCAGGGATGCCCATCTGGTTCAGCCCGTCCAAAAGATCCTGAACAGGACGCTCATGCATGCGGTCTGTGCCTGTAAGCGTATATTTCCCTTTTCCAAGAGAAACCACTGCTGTCAGCAGTCGCATGGATGTCCCTGAGTTTGCAAGATAAACAGGCTCACTGCAAGGCTCCGGCACACCTTTTGTGCCGTTTACTGTGATCCTGTCATTGCTGACATCCGTTTTTATGCCTGCCTGTTTCAAGGCGTTCAGGGTCAGGAGCGTATCTTCGCTTTTCAGAGGGTTTTCTATGACGCAGACTCCGTCAGACAGGGCTGAGGCAATCAGTATTCTGTGCGTATAGCTCTTGGAACCCGGAACCGTAACCTCACCCTTTATTATTTTCTGTGGTTTTATTTCAATCATAAAAATTACCTTATC
>JAOZLU010000219.1:3910-10083 GCA_029934695.1 Desulfobacterales bacterium
GTTGATTTCCGCTTTGGCAAAACAATACGGGCAGTGCGTCTGATCCATGATTGTCATGGCAATTCTTTCTGATCAGGTCAGTGGATGATATTATTTTGGAATCATTCTGTAACTTTCCCCGGAGCAAATCAATTTCATACAGGTCAAAATGACATTTCTTTATATCTTTCAGGAAACCGGGAAAAAGTCAAGTGAAAAACAGGGGGAAATGAGCTGTAAAATTAAAAAATTATCCTTGTGTAAAAGTGTTCCAAATCGGAAAAATTATCCGAATTCCCTTTAAAACCAATATTTTGAAAGAAATACTTGACAAAATCACTCGAAGTGTTTATGATATATATTGATATATTTAGATTTGTCTTGTAACCAAAATTGCACTGTTTTTCGTCCGCTTGGAAATTAAATTTTTCAGGATTCTTTTTGATGAAAAGATGGCCGAATTGAAAACAAAAATCTTGATTATAGAATATGATCAACGCCAATCAGGAAAGGAATTAAGGTGACAGCGATGTGACGGATTAAAAAATTATGTGCCAATTACTAATATTCAATGGTTCATGGTTCGGACAGTTTTTTGTAACACGTTGATTTTAAAGGATTTGCTGATTTCGGTTTCAAAAAATTAAATCCTTTGATTTCAACAGGTTACATTTTACGACCCTTTAATTTTCAAAAACTGTCCAAACTATTGTAACATTGAGAAAAGGAGATATTTTGCAATGCAAATGAGATGTATTTGCGGAGCAACTCTTTCAGCTCTCTTAATTAATTTGATATATTCATATTATTTTAAGGATGCCGCTGGAAGAGTTGCCTTTTTCATAGGTTCTCCGGCGGACATTCTCCAAAGGAAAAAAACAAAATGATTGAAAAACAAATACAATATCTTGCTGAGAATATCCCAGGTATTACAGAGGAACAGGCAAGACCTCTTCTGGAAGAAGGATACAAAAGGAATTCTTCCATAGTGTTCGGCGGCAGTCGGGTGAGAGGGGATTACAGACCAGACAGCGATCTGGATGTCGGTTTTGGGAGTCTGAAAGAAAGACAGGCACAAAGGGTCATCCACAGGATAAATAAGATAGGTCCTCTGAGGTTGGAGTCCCATATTCAGATTGTTCCTGGCAAAAAGACAGAATCAGTACCCCAAATCATATCTCCTGAAGAATTTTTTCAACGCTCGGGAACCAGGAGCAGTAACGATCCCAGGGCAGGAGAACCGTATCTGCCTTCTGGCTCTGTCACTGTTACCCCTGACGGCGAAATTCTGATTATCCCGGCAGGGAAGATGCTGTTAAACAAATAAATATAATAATAGATAATGATGATATACATCAACCAGAGAATAAATAATACTGAAAATGTTGGCTACAGGGAGTTTGGGTTCGGAAAGGAAGTAACTCTTGATACCTGTAGCTATCTCATAGAAATACCGAAATATGAATTCATAAATTTGATGAACACCACATATAATGACTGTATTGATGAACTGAAAAAAGATGACGAGATCACCGGAGAGTTTGATCCGCCGTTTCCGGGAGCAACTGAATATCCGTCCTTGGAAGTTTTTATTGAGGATCATAAAGAGGCGTTTGTCGAATTTTTTAAAATCTATTTTGAAACGGACTTCCTTTCCCTTCTGTTCTCAAACAAAAATGATCCTGTTTACGTTATAAATTCTGTTGATAACATTGAAATCACTGACGCATCAGTGATTGTCAGCGGTAAAGCATATAAGAAGGATGATATTCGTCTGCCAAAAATCACTCCTTTTATTTCTCAGAAGGCTGATTTTGTACCTGAAATGGTGGCAAGCCGGGGATAAATTCCCCGCCTGAAAACGCACACTGAAGCATACCAGGCTGGTTTAGCTGTTGCCTACCTTCTGCGGGGCAAAAAACCGCTGTGCTCTATTTTGCACTTCTATGCGGTCAATATTCAGTCAGCGCGCTGATGTCTGTCCGCAGACCGGAGTGCAAGAAATTCCAAATAAACACCCGATTCAAAAAATGTAGTACACCAACTTGTAAATTCGTCCCTTTTTATCTATTATATAGGAACTTGTAAGTTGTTGTAGCGAAGCGGAACCCACCTTGCGCGGATATCCATCGTGCATCCCTTCTGATCAAGTCGGTGAATTGCTGGATTCATGACCATCATGGATGCATTTGAAAAAAATGGGGGAATTTTTTGTCCCGACAGGATATATGGCTTTCGCATTCTTTTTGAATTTGATGAAATCCAATTGTCTTTCAGTCAGAACAATGCTATAATCCAATTGTTTTCAGGCAAAATAAAGGATGCTGTTTTTTTTCAGATAAATTATAAACTGAGGATATCCGCATGAAACGATTCGCTGAAAAAGACCTGCTGGAATGGAAAGATCGGAAAAATCGTAAGCCCCTGATTATCAGAGGTGCCCGTCAGACAGGCAAAACATATCTGGTTGAAAAATTTGCAGAGCAGCATTTTGAAAATTACCTGAAAATTGATTTTGAATTCAACATTGAAATAAGAGCCGTGTTCAAAACTCCTGATCCTGAAAAAATAACCAGTGAACTGTCGCTTTATTTTGATACCGAAATAATTGCCGGACGCACGCTTTTATTTCTTGATGAAATTCAGGCATGTCCTGAAGCGATATTTGCCCTGCGATATTTTTTTGAAAAAACACCTGAGCTTCATGTCATATCAGCCGGATCCCTGTTAGAGTTTGCAATACGGGATTTCAACTATTCCATGCCGGTGGGGAGGATCGAATTTCTGTATCTGAATCCATTGACGTTTGAAGAATTTTTATTAGCTCATCACCCAAAGTTGCTGACTTATGTGGAAAAACTGTCCCTGGAAGATGAGATCAGTCCTGCGATTCATCAGAAGCTCTCTGAATTATTGAGAATATTTTATTTTGTAGGGGGAATGCCCGAAGCGGTCCGCGCCTATCTTCAAAATCGTAATTTTCTGGAAGTTCAGAGAATTCAGAGTGGCATTGTCACGACGATGCAGCACGATTTCGCCAAATACGGATCGCGGGCAGATCAGGATTATTTAAGAAAGGTGATGCACTTCGTTCCTCGCAACATCGGACAAAAAATCAGATACACCCATATTGACCGAGGTGCCCGGTCTGTTGTACTCAGGGAATCCTTTCACCAGTTGTCATTATCAAAAGTCATTCATCCCATTTATAAAAGTATGGGAAACGGGATTCCGCTGGATGCGGAAATGTCTGTCCGTGCGTTCAAGGCTGTTTTTCTGGATATCGGTCTTGTGAACAACATCTGCGGGTTAAAACTGGTGAATCCCGACGAACTGATCACGGTTTATGAGGGCAGGCTGGCTGAACAGTTTGTGGGTCAGGAACTGCTGAATCTGGGCCGCAGTTTTGAAGAGAAGCGTCTGTTTTATTGGACCAGGGAACAGAAAAATGCAAACGCCGAGATTGATTATCTGATGACACATCAGAACAGGGTCATTCCGGTTGAGGTGAAAGCAGGCAAAACCGGAAGTCTGAAATCGCTTCATCTGTTTCTTCATGAAAAAGGTCTGAGCCTCGGATTGCGGTTTAATGCAGACCTCCCCTCACTGGGAATTTTCAATACAACCGTGCGTTACAACAAAAAAACGGACAGACTCAGATATGTTCTGCTGTCCCTGCCTTTGTATCTTGTGGGGCAATCGGAAAGATTGCTTATGGGAACTGGCGATTTCATGGAGAGTCACAACGTCTGACAATCCACTCGGACTTCCAGGCATCGTTGCAGCAGAGAATGACCAAAGATATTAGTCTGACTTTCATTTTCTCAATCTCTCTCCAATACGATCAACGCAAACATTGCCAAGTCTTTCATCCGGGGGCGGAGCGCATTTTCCAGCTTACGCCACAGCATAAAACTGCATCCCGGCATAAGGTTCCGCAGGGACACACCTCCGGAAACCAGATATCTGAAAGGCATCATCAGTTTTATCTGAGATATCCGCCATTCAGGAAATTCCTGCTCAAACCTGGCTCTGTCACGTTCAAATATGATCCACGGCATCGCACCGTTCGCACCTGACAGGGGGCCGCTGCGAGGAAACGACCATTCCTGCGATTCTGGACGAAACGGCTCATGATGCAGGTTTGCATACACAAACTCAGACCAGCGTGTGACCCAGGGTTCTATCATAATAACGCGGCCATGAGGTCGCACACAGCGGGCGGCCTCTGAAAAGAACTGTTCCGGATCCGGCAAATGATGCAGCACATCAGTCAAGACTATGCCGCGTAATGTTCCGTCTGGAAATGGCAAATGAAAACCATCCAGCACCATCCTTATATTCCGGCAATAGAATACCTCAGAAGTGATCATTTCAGGAATATAATCGCTCAGAAAACCGCCACCTGAACCCAGTTCAAGAACAGCCCCCTGACCTGACGGCAGATGCGAGACCACAGATTCATACCATTCCTGATATACCTGTCGCAAGAAAGGTTTTTCCCGAATGATAGTTCTCCTAAGCTCCGTACACCGGGGATCGTCAATATTCAGCCCTCGTGTGAGGGGATGAGTCAAAAATTGTTTAATCATCTGTTTTAAGTTTCTGAGTGAGTCTGAGAAAACACAGAGTCTCCGCAAATGTGTCCATCTGGAAAATCCGATCCATCTGGTCAGATTGTGATTCAACGGCGCAACACATCATCCAATTTTAAAAACGGGGCATAATTGTTGACCACAACATTCATCATTGCCACCTCGTTATCGCCTCAACTTCTGCGATCACATCCTCCCGGGAAAGTGTCCTGACAGGAACCCCTCTTTCTCTCAGCTCTTTTTCAAATTACAAACCTCCCTGCCCCGGCATGTTTCCCTCGACCGGGAAAAAGCCGGGTTTCTTTTCATCTTCTCCAAAATTTTTTCATAAAAACGCCGATGCCCACAAAAACTCTGTCTGCCACGACACCGACAACAGGCAATATGACATCGGATTTAAGGATGAAACGGATGGCAGAAAGCTGTTTCATCCTCTGATCCGCTGTCATATCCACTGTATCTGACAGCTCCGGAGCAGATCAGCGTTCATCATGCTCGCCATCCTCTTCCTGCGGAGTCTGTTCAGGGTCGGGTGTCTTCTCCGGGGCAGGCACTGTCTTTGAGAGAGCCTTTTCAAAATCCTCTATCCTGGGGCTTCGGATCGCAAGCCGGTGAAGTCCTCTCAGCACTTTATGGCGATCAACACTGTGTATTCTTTCCATGACCTCATCGGACACGATCATAAAACGCTCAGTCAGTGCCTCGACAATCATTTCTTTGGCATTTGTGAGCCTGCCCTCCTCAAAAACCTGCCTGCCTGCCACGGTATTCATAAAATCAAAGTTCATCATGGCAACCACCTCCTCTCTTGTTATGTCACGGAATCTGTTCATAATCAGAAGTCCCATGACATTCAGTGCGTCTTTTGTCAAATCTTCGGGATACACCCTATCGACTTCCTCCCTCCATTCCCGGACTTCCGAAAGAACCCCGGTCTTTCCTTTTTTCGGAGGGACAGTGAAGGGGGCCAGCACGATCAGCTTCGGATCCGTCTCTGTCAGATGTGCCCTGGTATAATCCGTCAGCACGATTTCCCTGAATGATTTGGCGAGTTCCCTGCCCATATCTTTTCCGAAAGTGTTTATCGGAAGGGCTGCGTTTCTGAAATTCTCGTCCGTATAGACGATTCCCGCACGGACCCGGTCCTCATATTTGTCATGGGCGCACGCGTGCATGATGCCTGATATCAGGCGATGACGGATGAACTTGTCCGCATATCCCTGAAATTCAACATAGACCCGTCCTTCTGTTCCTTCCATGGCCGGAATGCCTTCGATATCAGGTTCGATCCGTCTCTCCTTCAGCACAACGGAGCGGAACGCGTATCCCTCTGTCTCTTCGGCCGGAAAGCCCAGCAGTTTCAGTACAGCGGAACCGCCTATCCTCATCAGACGGAGAAACGGTTCGTCCGTGCCGCGCAGATCTGCCGGATCTGTCTTTTGCCTTGTTTTTTTTCTCTTTGTCATTTTGATTCCAAATTTCGGATTTCAGGAAAAAACGTAAAACTCTCATCGTTCCTGATCCTGATGCTTTTTGTGATTTCCCAGGCAATATGACATCGGATTTAAGGATGAAACGGATGGCAGAAAGCTGTTTCAT
>JAOZLU010000827.1 GCA_029934695.1 Desulfobacterales bacterium
TGTGTGAAAATATGGCAGAGACTGAAAGTTCTGCAGCTTTGCGGTCTTTGTGTCTGCCAAAAACTATGTTGGCAGCCATTTTGGCTGAACAGTGTAAACCTCTGATAATAGACGAGGTCGCCCTGCCCGACAAACTCTCTTACGGACAGGTTCTTGTCAGGCTTTCTTATACCAGTATCTGCGGTTCCCAGCTCGGAGAGATTGACGGGGTCAAGGGTGATGATCCTTATCTTCCGCATCTGCTGGGCCATGAAGGATCCGGAGAGGTGCTTGAAATCGGAGGCGGTGTCAAAACCGTCAAACCGGGTGATCATGTTGTTTTGCACTGGATGCCGGGAGAGGGGCTTACGTCAGCGCCGCCGGTTTACTCATGGAAAGGAAAACCCCTTAATGCCGGGTGGATAACGACTTTCAACGAATATGCCATTGTTTCCGAAGACAGGGTGACGGCTGTTCCAAAAGACTTTGATCTTGAAATCGCACCTTTGTTCGGCTGTGCTGTGACGACCGGTCTGGGGATTATAAACAACAAAGCCAAAGTGAGAATCGGCGAGTCTGTTGTTGTGTTCGGGGCCGGAGGCGTGGGACTGAATGTGATCCAGGGTGCGGCAATGGTTTCAGCGCATCCCATCATTGCGGTTGATCTTTATGACAACAGACTGGAATTGGCTCAGAAGTTCGGGGCAACCCATCTTATCAATTCAGGCAAGGAGATTTTTTTGTATTATGTTGTTTTACGCAAATATTGGGAGGTATGACAATGATTTCTGCATTTAAAGAACAGGCAAACGTAAAAAAAGGGGGAATTGTAGAAATTTGCTGTCCTGATTTGCAGCCGGATACGATAGTTGATGTAATTATACTGATAGCACCAAATGACAGAGCGACAGAAAACTTTGAGACAAAAAAATATCCTGTTTCCGATTTCTCGGCTTTGCTTGAAGATGGTCCGAAAATTTCATTAAGACAGAAAAAGATCACAAGAGAATGGATACATCAGAAGGAAGGTGAGAATGATTTGTATAGATAGTAATCTGCTGATATATGCGTTTAATGTGTCATCCGAATTTCATCAGGATGCCATAAAAGTTCTTACCGATGCTGTAACTTTGAAAGGCGTGGCCATCTGTGATATTTCTCTGATAGAATTTTTCCAGATGATAACAGATAAAAAGCGTTTAGACAAATCATTGACAAATCAGGAAGCCGGAGAAGTCATAGAGAGAATTTCACATAATGAAAGAGTGCGAATATTATCCACGACAAATATAATTTTGGAAAAGGCTTTTGCCGCAGTTGCGGAGTATGGCATTGAAAAGTATGGAATATATGATCATATTATTGCTTTTTCCTTACTGGAAAATCAGATAAAAACGATATATACGGCAAATACTCAAGATTTTTCATGTTATCCTTTTTTGGAAGTTGTCAATCCGTTGAAACAATCCGAGGTGTCATGAAATTTCATCATGCCTCTCTTAAAGACACTTATATTATTGAACCAGAGCCATTTGCCGATCACCGGGGAAAATTCTCCCGTATTTTTTGCCGGAAAGAATTGGAGCAAATCGGTTTTCAAAAGGAGATTGTTCAGATCAATCATTCCATGACAGTCTTTTATTCGTATCAGAATGGAAACAGAAGCCGTGCATCTGATACTTTCAAAAGTGAAAGACGGGAAATACAGCTTTGTCGTAAGTCCGGTACATATAAAGGAAACAGAGGTTATACCAGATGAAATTGAGAAGAACAGGCTGATGGCCCTTTTTGAAGAATTGGGAACAAAGGCAAACATTGATTTGTTTAGAGCAAGGCAACGAGCAGAAAGCCTTGTAAATTACGGGTTCGGCGTTGCGGATGCTGCCCATGTCGCTTTTGCCGAAGAATGCGGAGCAAAATTTATTACCTGTGATGACCGATTGCTGAAGAAATGCAAAAAACATGACATCAGCGTCTGGTGTGACAATCCGATTATGTTTTGTCTGACGGAGAAAATACAATGAATATGGTAAAATATATGGATGAAAATCTGCTGGTCAGAAAAGGGATGGGAATTCTTCTCAAAGAGCTGGGTCCGACTGAGACCCTCCGCTTTATCTGTCTGCCTTCTCAGAAAAAAAGAGTGGAAAGCGTCAGAAGACACCGCCAGCGGCAAGATAAATTAGACAAAGATGAGTTTTTCAATGCAGTGTTCGGTTCGGAATATTGAACCGAAACTGGGGAGAATTTCAGGATATAAAGACTGATCACAGACATCCGTTTTGTTGTGGACAGCAGAATCAAATCGGATATCCGAGCTGATCGCAGTTAGCAAACAACAGATTAATATCCCGAAAAACATTGCGGAAAAGCGGTAGTATTCTGAACATGAAAGTCTTCTGCTGACAAATCGCCAGAAGGAGTATTGTCGCTAATTGAACGATCCATTCGCCCATAGCAAAGGTTGCCGCTTACGGTGCTGCTGCAAAAGGGAATACGCTCCTGAATTACTGCGGCATCAAAAAAGACCTGATTCTTTTTGTTGCGGATGCGTCTCCGCATAAGCAGGGGAAATATC
>JAOZLU010000828.1 GCA_029934695.1 Desulfobacterales bacterium
GATTGTCCGGAGTGCAAAAATTGAGCGAAGCGGTTTTTTGCACAACATGCAAAAAGATTATCCGGAGTGCAAAAATTGAGCGAAGCGGTTTTTTGCACAACATGCCATGATATACAATTGGAATGACATGCAAAAAACCGCTCGCTGCACTCGCTTAATTTTTGCACTCCTCCCGGACAAATTTTTTGTTAAGAGCTATAGATACAAGTAAGATGAGGAGAAAACTGAATATGGAGAAAATTCTGATCATAGGCTGCAAAAGGGCAATGGATGATGTCTGCATCGGATGTTCAAGATGTATGGTAGGATTTAACAGGAGAGGCGGAGAGTTTGGCTGCTACAAGGATGATGCAGAGATTATCGGTCTTTTAAATTGCGGGGACTGTCCGGGAGCCACCATTGTAACGCGGCTGGCTCAGATCAGCCTGTGGAACAAACCAATGGAAGAAAAAGTAACCAAAATCCATATCGCCCCGTGCATTACGGATCACTGTCCGCACAAGGAGACGATTGTCAACAAGATCAGGGCAAAGGCCGGTGTCGAAGTCATTGAAGGGACGCATCCTTATAAACCTGAGAATATATTTGCTTAAATCAGTCATAAACTGATTTTGTAAAAAAAAAGGAGTAACAAAGTGCCATTATTTGATTATCAGTGTTTGGACTGCGGCAAATCCAGTGAAGTTCTCATTTCAGGTTCGACGGATCAGCCACAATGCATGTCCTGTGGCAGCAACAACCTGGAAAAACTTCTTTCCGCACCTTCCTCCATGTCCGGGGTTGCAAAAAACAGCTTACCGGGGGCGGGGGACACCGGCTGTTGCGGATCAGCCCCGGGCCATGGCGATTGTGCCGGGCCGGGTAGTTGTTGCGGAAGGAACTGAGGAAACCTGATGCGTGATGCGTGATAAGTACCTGGCCAAAAGTTTTCCATGATTTTATATCTCACACAAAGGCACAGAGATACAGAGAAAAGGCGCAGAGATATACCTTCTTTGTGCCTTTGTGCCTCTGTGTGAGAATGCTGTGAAACTTTTGCACAGATACTTATGTGAATTCACGTTTCAGAAGGAGATTTAAAATGAAAACTCGTCTGACGATTCTTTGTGAGAATTCGGTGGGTGTGCCGTTCGGCGTTATTGGCGAACACGGTTTTGCCTGCTATGTGGAAACCGAAAAAGGAAATTACCTTTTCGATACAGGCCAGGGATTTGGAATTGTACAGAATGCCCTGGCCCTTGGCAAAGACCTCCGGGAGATCAGGGCAGTTATGATCAGCCACGGGCATTATGACCATACCGGCGGGCTTCCCGCGGTGCTGAAAATAAAGGGCCGATCAGATGTCTTGGGCCATCCTGACATGTTTCTTGAGCGTTTCTGGTCTGATGAAGAAAACACCCGGTTTATCGGTATCCCGTATCGCCGGAGTTATCTGGAGGGTCTTGGCGCCAATTTTTGCCTGGGAACCGAACTGACTGAAGTTGGTCCCGGGGTTTATCTGACCGGCGAAATACCTCGTATCACCACGTTTGAAAAAGGTGATGCCAACATGACATCCTATACGCAGGAAGGAGAAAAGATGCATCCGGATCCCCTGCGGGACGATCTTTCAATGATCATTGAATCGGATAAGGGACTGATCATTGTTCTCGGATGCGCTCATGCCGGGATGGTGAACATTATCAACTACGTCATGGAAAAAATGCGGCGGGACCGAATCTATGCGATCATAGGAGGGACCCATCTGGGATTCTCAGACGAGGAGCAGTTTGAGGAAACCCTCAAGGTCATTGACCAGTTCCATATCGAACGGATCGGCGTTTCCCACTGCACGGGGCTGGTAAAAGCATCCCTTCTCCATGCCAAACTGAAAGAACGATTTTTCTTTGGCTGCGTGGGGGCCGTGCTTGAGGGGTAATCAGACCTTCTTGAAGTCAGACCTCCGAGGTTTTCAAAGTCTTGGAGGTCTTCTGAGCGAAAATGATAACTATTTGGAAAGAATATGGAAAAAAAGGATTATGATTTTTGGCAGCATCATTCTGTAAAATATTTGGAGATGGCTTTCCGCACAGATAAGCAGGAAATCCTGGAAAGTCCTGACGGATACGGAAAGAGAACAGGTGATTGCGGTGATACAATAGAGATGTTTATAAATGTCTGCGACGAACATATCCGATCTGTCTCATTCAACGTCAACGGCTGTATCAACACCAATGCCTGCGCCAATACGGTCGTCAGTCTGGCAGAAGGGAAAAGCATTGAAGAGGCATGGGAAATCACGACAGAAAATGTGGCAGATTACCTGGAAACTTTACCGACCCATGAGACACATTGTGCGGAACTGGCAGTGGGTTCGTTATACTTGGCTCTGGCCGATGCCCGGGAAAGTAAAAAAGCACCTTGGAAAAAACTGTACCGGAAGAAATGAACTTATTGCGACCGTGCGGTTACAAACTGTAGGGTGGGTGAAGCGAAGCGGAACCCACCTTCCTCAAATATCAATATCCAAATAGCAAATAGCAATTTGAGATTTGAGATTTGAGATTTGAGATTTG
>JAOZLU010000829.1 GCA_029934695.1 Desulfobacterales bacterium
ATCATACTGACAAAAACGACCCGCGGGAGCCTGGAGGAGATTCTCGGACAGGCCGAAAAAAAAGGTGATCTCCGAAGTGCGAAACGGATCATGGCAATATTTGCCCCGGCTGACGGATATTCGTTCTCAGACATCGCTTCGATCCTCGGTGTCCACGAAAGAACCGTCTGCCGGTGGTTCGGAAACTTTCTGCTGAAAGGTCCCGGCGGACTTGAATCCCGCAGACCTCCGGGGCGGAAATCGAAACTGACGAAGTCTCAGAAAAGAGAACTCGGCAGGATCGTCACCGAAGGACCGGTGGCCGCCGGTTTTTCTGCCGCATGCTGGCGGAGTCCCATGCTTCAGGCTCTCATTTATGAAAAATTCGGAGTTTTCTATGCCGTCAATTATATCAGCAGACTCCTTAAAGACATGGGCTTCTCATGGCAGAAGGCCAAATTCGTCGCCGACCGTCAGGATGCCGAAGCCCGGAAAAAGTGGCTTGAGGAGACATGGCCTGAAATTCTGGGAGCGGCCGGAGAAAAAGACGCATACATTCTTTTCGGCGATGAGTCATCTTTTCCCCAGTGGGGCTCTCTCACCTGGACATGGGCGAAAAAAGGACAGCAGCCCGTCGTGAAAACCTCCGGAAGCCGGAAGTCGTACAAGGTCTTCGGCCTTATCGACTACTTTACGGGCCGTTTCTTCTCCAAAGGCCATGAGGGCCGGCTGAACTCCGAGTCATACACATCCTTTTTAAAGGAGGTGATGAGGAAGACCCGGAAACATCTCATTCTGATACAGGACGGCGCCTCGTACCATAAAAGCAGGGCGATGCGGAAGTTTTTCGAGAAAAATTCCCGGCGACTCACTGTTTACAGTCTTCCCGCCTATTCTCCGGATTACAATCCTATAGAAAAACTCTGGAAAAAAATAAAGGAGAAGGAGATTCATCTTCATCATTTTCCGACTTTCGCGGATCTTAAAAAAAGAGTGAACGAGGCCCTTCTCACTTTTGAAGACCTGAAAAACGAGGTTCTGTCACTTTTCGTTTTTTATGATGAACTGGTCGTAAAAAATAATGACCGGTCTGCAGTCAGCAACAAAACAGAAACACATATTGAAATCAGCATAAGCTTCTGAAATATAAAGAGATAAACTTTTTGTTAAAAGCTATATTAAAAAGGTTGAACCACACCAAGAGGAAAGAGTGGATCATTTCAGCAAAATTTCAAATGATGATATCGTGTTGCTTCATGCAGGAAATGTTCCGAAAGCACTTGTCAGAGTTTGTGGAACTTATGATTTTAAAAAGACCGGTGATCCCGATTTTCCTTTTCAACATCGTTATCCTGTAAAGATCATCTCAACCTATGAAAAGTATCTGAGTATGGGAGGAACAGAATTCAACGCTCCGACTTTCGGAACAATACAACCTTTGAACAACCCGACAAAAACTCTCAGTTCTGTAAAAGATTGGCTGAAGATAGTAACCGGGACAATTGTATGAAATGGCAATATGAATTGAGGTTTTAAAATGGCTACAAAGATTATTGCAGCAGATGATATGCAGGCAAAGATACCGGATATTCTGGCACTCATTTCAAAAGGCGATGATATCATCATTGAAAAAGACAGCAGACCGTTTGCAAAACTGACAGCGATATCCGGAGCGGTCAGAAAGAGAATTCCGGGACTGAACAGGGGGGAGATTTGGGTAAGCGACGATTTTGACGAACCCCTGCCTGATGAATTCTGGCTGGGAGAAAAATGAAACTGCTTCTTGACACCCATACTTTCATCTGGTGGTCGGACGAACCTGAAAGACTGTCGGAAAGAGTTCTTGAAGCCTGTCAGAACAGTGACAACGATCTTATTTTGAGCATCGCAAGCATATGGGAAATGCAGATCAAGATTCAGCTTGGCAAGCTGAGACTGAGACATACGTTAAGATATCTGATTGAAAATCAGCAGAATATCAACAGTCTGCAAATACTGTCTGTTTCAGTCTCTCATATTTACATGCTGGAAAATCTGCCGATGCATCACCGTGATCCGTTTGACAGGCTGCTGATCTGCCAGGCAATTGAAGACAGGCTGCTTTTAGTCAGCAGAGACAGTGTGTTTTCAGCTTATCCCGTTACTCTTTACTGGTGATACGTTTAAAATAATGGACTGGATTAAAAATATAACCCTCAAATGAAGCGGACGGGGCTACTTGTGGGTTAATGAAGTTGCTGGGTTAATCCGCCCCGCCGCTTATTTTGGGCGTTATATTTTTCTCATTGTGAGCG
The DNA here is from genome assembly GCA_029934695.1 of Desulfobacterales bacterium. Taxonomy (GTDB): domain Bacteria; phylum Desulfobacterota; class Desulfobacteria; order Desulfobacterales; family 4be13; genus JAOZLU01. The sequence continues at coordinate 2,274 of JAOZLU010000829.1, forward strand.
GTTATGAGAGCCGCCCGTGAGAGCGAAACAGCGGGGCAGTCCGGCTGCGGTGAGATGTGAGGCCGTCTGAAAGACACAGTGCGGAGCTCTGCGTTTCCGCTGAGACGGCAGGCCGTCCGAAACAGAGACAGGGCGAAGTTTCCGGTTTCAGTGAGACGGGCAGGCGGCCGGGGCAAAAAATCAGGCAGTCGGCTGCTGCGTGAAAAATATAACCCGTCAATGAAGGGGGTGTGACATGAAACCTTTGATTTGATTGTTAATTTTGTTCCTTATTGTAAGGG
>JAOZLU010000220.1:0-5056 GCA_029934695.1 Desulfobacterales bacterium
CCAAGCCCCGTAGGGGCGACATATTTGCAGCACCGGCAGGCCTCCCCTAAATCCGTTATAATCAGAAAAGATGAAAAGTAAAAGGTGAAAATCGTTGCCGGACGGGGATTCTCGTTGCCGGGCGGGGTTTCTCGTTGCCGGACGGGGTTTGTAACCCCGTCCGAAACCTTTGCTGGCGGGGATTGACGGAACATTGTTACAAACCCCGTCCGGCGAAAAAGGGTTGAAAACCCGTCCGGCAAAAGGTGAAAAATATTTCTGCAGCTTGATGTCTTCGGAGCGGGTGCGAAAAATAATTTTCGCACTCCAAATATACATAAGGAGTTTCTATGAGTGTCAAAAATGAACAGGAATGGTTTAATAAATTTTATGAGGGGACTTTTCTCATTAAAGGATGGAAGGACCGTATGAAAGAAATTCTCCGGGCAGCTCATCCTGAGAATAAAGAAGAAATGCGTAAATCTCTTGACAGCCTGGGAGAAAAGATCGGCCGGGAATGGGCCAAGGATAACAGCGTCCGCCGAATTGATACGGCCATGATGAAACAGTGGGGCGAAGAACTTATTGCAGCCAAAGGAAAGGGGGCGGATGCGTTGAATGAAAATATTGGCAAGATTGACGCTCAAGTGAATAAGATTCTTTCGTAAAGCTTGAGACTTCCGAAGCTTTGGAAGCTCGGAAGTCCCACCCCAACACAACAATTTTTTTGAGCATTCTCAGAAATTAAAAGTTCTGAAAACGCTTCGATCCGACTGGCATTTCGCAGGATCGCTGCCTTCGGGTTCAAGGACTGTATATTCGTCACCGTCTCCAAGCAATGCTTTTCTGCTGAAATTTTATACAGTTCAGCAGGCCGTAGCATAAACATTATTGTCAGCCCTTGGATACTGCTGATAAATATGATTGAATACAAATTCGGTTTTCTCATCCACTTCGACATCTGAATAGGATTCAACCGGCAGGCTCACAAACAAATAATCGTATATGTATGATCTCACTCCGGCCGCAGTTGCTGTCTTTTCTCTCCAGTTGTCCACCCCGAGTTGTTCTTTTTTCAGGGTTTCCAAGAGTATGACAGCGGTTTTTTTGATCTTGTTCCGATCATGGGTTGAAAGTTCCGGTTTTTCCAACAAATCAAAGATGGCGAGTTGCTCCTCAGTCAGATTTTCTTTCACCGCCCGGGTATCTTCTTCGGAGAGATTCTTGACAAATTCCATCAGTTTGTCAAAGGTCTCTTCAATGGTCGCCCGATCTTTTTCACGGTTATATGCCTGGATAATATCCTGATAGTGTTTGTAATAATTTATCCGCAACGGATTCTGGGCGATCATCTTCTTTAATTTGGCTTTTATCCGGTCTTTCAGGGAATGAACCGCTGTATTTTTCCGCCCTGATTTTGAGAATTTCTGTCTCAGATTTTCAAAATCTATGCCGCTGATGTCATAGATTTTTCCGAAATCCTCGGTCGGTTCGCTGATCTGAGTTTCTGACTCCACAGTGCTGTCTATGATGTCATGCAGGGATTTCATGACATCTGAAATATCCGCATTCTCCTCGTTCTTTTGCACTCTTTGATAAATGATGCGGATGGCATCATGCCGGGGACTGAAGTCATTGATCACCGGATCAGGCAAAACCGCCTTGAACTTTTTGAAGACTTCTCTGGCGAGGAGTTTAAATTTCTTCTTGGTTTCATCTGTGGTGTAAACCGCATTCACCGCGTCTTTGATCGCTTTGATTCTGTTAAAGCCCTCTGCGTTCAGCAAGTCCTGTAAATCAAAGCCCAATGTTTTAAGAAAAGAGACCGTTTCGGCAATGACTTCTTCAAGTTCCTGTATGAGGTCTTCTTTGGGTCTGACGGGCGGATCAGGTTCCTCGCCGCTACTGGTTCCGGCATACGCAGCCAATGCTTTTCGCAGATGCTTCAACACGCCGATATAATCCACAATCAGCCCGTTGTTTTTGCCTTCATATACCCGGTTCGCTCTGGCAATGGCCTGCATCAAGGCGTGGCCTTTCATGGGTTTGTCAAGATACAGGGTGGAAAGGCTTTCCACATCAAAGCCGGTGAGCCACATGGCGCAGACAATCGCGAGGCGGAAGGGGTGTGAGTTGTCTTTGAATTCTTTGTCAAGGTCTCTTTCCTTCATTTTTCTGCGATGAGGAATAATGTTCAGTTCCCAGTTTTGGAATTTCCTGACCTCATTCTGCTCTTCGCTGATCACCACGGCGTATTCCGTCTCTTTCATCCATTCCAATTGCTTCTTCAGTTCTGATTCTTCTGGGTCATCTGCTGTGTTCTGAATTTCTTTTTCAAGTTTTCGGATGTGATCCTTCCAGTATTTGTCAATCAGGTTGTGCATTCGGACTGCGGTGAGCTTGTCAATGCATACGAGCATGGCTTTTCCGGTGTCCCATCGGGCGGCATGGTGTTCCACAAGGTCTTTGGCAATCTTGTTCAGACGTTTTGCCGCGGTGATGATGTGATATTCACGGGAAAGGTCTTTTTCCAGTCTGGCTTCCTCGTCCGGGTTCAGATCGTACTCGTCAAGTTTTGCCGCTATTTTTTCATTGATGCGCGTGTCTGTGATGTTCAGTTTCTCGCCCCGGTTCTCATAAAAGAGCGGCACGGTTGCGCCGTCTTCCACGGCCCGTTTGAAATTGTATGTGGAGACGTAATTTCCGAATACTTTTCTTGTGATTTCATCCTCCTCAAACAGAGGGGTTCCGGTAAATCCGATGAATGCGGCATTGGGCAGGGCGTTTCTCATGTTCAGGGCCAGTCTGCCGTATTGGGTGCGGTGGGCTTCGTCAGAGATGACGATGATATCGTCTCTTTCTGAATAGGGGGTTTCAGTTTCCTGGTTGAATTTATGAATCAGCGTGAAGATGTAGCGATGGTCTTGTCTGAGGAGTTCTTCAAGATGTTCGCCGCTGGATGCCCGGACATGCCTGCCACTGACTGCGCCTGTGCCTGCAAAGGTTTCGTATATCTGGGCATCGAGCTCCCGACGGTCTGTCACGATGACAAAGGTATGATTCCCTTTGAATTTTCGGTGGATTTTCTGGCAGAAAAAGACCATTGAATATGATTTTCCGCTTCCCTGGGTATGCCAGAAAACTCCCAACTGTCCCTGGTTTGCTTTTCTGTTTTTTACGGATTCCACGGCTTGGCTGACACCGAGAAACTGGTGGTTGCGGGCGATGATCTTTGCGGTTTTTCCGGAGCTTTCGTCAAACAGGATGAAGTTCTCAAAGATGTCAATGAAGTTCTCTTTGGTGCAGATGCCTTTCAGGAGGGTTTCAAATTCAACCACGCCTTTATCCCCTTCTCCGAGCCGTTTCCATTCGCTGAAATGTCCGTATTTTCCGGATACGGAGCCGATTTTGCCTTCATCGCCGTTGCTCAGGATGATCAGGGCGTTGTGATGGAAGATGTGGGGAATGGTGTCTTTGTAGTCGCTCAGGTTGTTGATGTACGCGGCTTTGATGTCTTTGTGGATGTTTTTAAGTTCAATGAACAAAAGAGGGATGCCGTTGACAAAGCCGACAATGTCCGGCCTTCTGCGGTACGGGTTTCCCTGAATCCGTAATTCCCGAATTGCTAAGAAATGGTTGTCGTTGGGCGTGTTGAAGTCGAGGAGTTTCAGTTTCAGGGTTTCGGTTTCGCCTTTGTCATTTCTGAGTGAGACAGGTATGCCATTTTTAAGGTATTCGTATTTTTCCTTGTTGGTCTGGATGAGAGATTTGGAGACGCTTTCGGAGACGATGGTTTCAATGGCTTCGTTGTACGCGGCCTGGGGCAAATCGGGGTTTAATGTTTCCAATGCGTTGCGGAGGTGGCGGGTGAGGATGACCGCTTTCTCGTCTTCCCGGCCAAAAGAGCCGTCTTTGCCGAGAACTTCGGTGTTATGGGCATACCCGGTTTCCCATCCCAATGTTTCCCGGAAATAGTTGATGGTGGTCTCTTGGACGAGTTTGTCTTCAGTGTAGTCGTTGCTCATAATTTGTTACCGCATTATTCCGTCCCGTAGAGACGGTTGAAAATAGCCCGGCAATTCATTGCCGGGCGTTATAATTTTTCAGTCGTCCTTACGGGATCAAGGGTGTGTTTGGAAAGTCCCGTAGGGACGGCATATTTGTAGCACAAGAGGGGCCGGCCTTCCCAAGTCCCGTAGAGACGGCATATTCTCCATATCCTACAAATATGCCGTCCCTACGGGACTCGGAAATACGAGGGCATATCATTGCTACAAATATGCCGTCCCTACGGGACTTTTCAATCCATCTCAATCATCAAACCTGAATGCTTCCGTTCATCAGGCGAGGTAGTAGGATGTCATGGGCTTCTTTGAGTTTTTGGTTTTGTTTTTTTAGCAACCTCACCTGACGAATAAAATTATATGCGTAATTATTAAAGCTATTTAAAATATTTTTTGAAGGAATCATGATTTCAAAATTTCTGAATGTTGATTTGATAATCTCTTTATAAGTTGTTCCGCCAGCCTTTGAAATAATTTCTTCTTTTCTATGAATCAGATTGAACAAAAGATACATTCGGGAATTTTCTTCACTTGGAATTATCGAAATAAAACCCTGATTTGTACATACTTCTTTATCAATCAGAGCAAAAAAACCTATAGAGGCTCTGCTTGTCATCAGAATAGTATCAGGGGGGACTAACTTTGCCGAACTTTTTTTTAAGCCTTCCTCAGTAATTTTCTTTTCAGAATCCAATAAAACAATGCAATTATTTTTGGTTACATCTGTTGGCGTAATCCAAATGATATTCCCGTTATCCCAGTATTCGCTGACCTTTGTTGAAGGCGTTCCTCCCCCAACTGACTCACAAACATCATCCATTGCTTTCTTTATCCATCCATCAGGCACACCATCCACAACCCGAATATGCTCATGCCCCGGAAACCGAAGCCGGACAAACCATTCTTTGTATATGAGCCGGGCCGCTTCTTCCAGCAGTTTTATCCTTCGCATATTGTTTTCTATCAAATCATCATAGGCAGATAGGATAGAGGCGATTTTATGTTGGGTTTCG